>JAPOXY010000137.1:4320-28873 GCA_026706845.1 Gemmatimonadota bacterium | reverse complement strand
TCCAGAAATATAGATAGTTAGACAATGCCGATGAATCCAAAGGCTCGTGCAACGCTTTCTTGATCAGAACACCCGCTTTGAAATAGCTCTTTCGCCGCGCAGGAACATAAACAATCTCGCCTGTGCGGGGGTTGCGTGCAGCGGGTTTTGGTTTGGTCGGCTTGATACCCAGCACACCAAATCCCCTGATTTCGATTCGATCCCCATCGATCAGGTTTTCGCGCATCGTGTTAAAAAGCGTATTTACAATCTCATAAGCGAGTTGCTTTTTGATTCCCAGACTATCGGAAATTTTTAACGCGATGTCTTTTTTTGTCATTGTCATACGGTCCTCCCATTTCACATATATTCTCAAGCCATTGGCTAATATAGCCCTAAACATCTAAGATGCAAGACAAAAATGTTTCATAGTGTCACAAAATTGAAAAATTGCATTTGTTCTATATGTCGCTTATTTTATTATTGTTAATGAGGATAATACATGAGAGCAAAATCAGAAACCAGTGTGATACACCGCGTCATGCGGTATGATAGCTCTATTGGCAAATCCGCAGATGATGTGCTGGTCGTAGAGGAGCCACTTGAAATTCGCGTTGCCGGGGAATCCGTTGCCGTGACCATGCGAACGCCGGGGGATGACCGCGCCCTTGCGCTGGGATTTTTGTATGGCGAGGGCATTATTCGTGAAATTGGCGATGTCGGACGTGCGGAACACTGCGGTCGCCCGGGGACCCCTGAGTATGGAAATGTTATTGATGTTCTCCCTCGTCCGGGTGAGATACTCGATCCCGAAAGGATTCGAGCGGGACGACGGGGCACATTGACTTCATCGGCGTGTGGGGTATGTGGGCGCGAGCAGATAGAAGATATGATGCAGCGATGCCAGCCCATGGACGACAATCGCACCATTCGGGCAGAGATGATTTTTTCCGCGCAAGAGCAGATGCGCCAATCGCAGTACGTGTTTGCACAAACAGGGGGCGTTCATGCTGCTGCCGCATTTTCAGAAATGGGAGATATGTATTGCTGTTTTGAAGATATTGGCCGGCACAATGCAGTAGATAAGGTTGTGGGGCATTTGCTCGAAACACACAGCGTAGCAGAAGGGGAGGGGGTGCAGATACTCGCGGTGAGCAGCAGGGCGAGCTTTGAAATTGTACAAAAGGCCGTTGTTGCGCGCATACCTGTCGTGGTTGCCGTATCCGCAGCGAGTTCATTGGCAGCAGATCTTGCACAGGCGATGGGAATAACCCTCATTGGCTTTGCACGCGATGAAAGGATGGTCGTTTATACAGGAGCAGTGCAATAGAATGTGTCGGGGTGCTGTTCTCCTATAGGCGGTTGGGCTGGTTGGCCCAACCGCTAAATTTTGCCGTATATGGGAACACTATTTGCAAATTTCAGGTCTAATCGTTGGCAAAGTACAATGAGGGGCATATTGATGGTTATTCGTATTTCAAACTTGACAAAAGTATATCGCCGTGGCGCGGTTCCCGCCTTAGACGATGTCACATTGACCATTCCGCACGGGACATTTGGTCTGCTGGGCCCCAATGGTGCGGGTAAAACAACACTGATTAAAATTTTATCGACTCAGATGGACGCATCAAGTGGCAACGTGACCATGGATGAGTTCGACCTCGTAAAAGACCGCACAGAAATTCGTCGGCGCCTGGGATATTTGCCCCAGCATTTTGGGACCTATCCCCAACTGACGGCCTGGGAATTTCTCGATTATATGGCTGTTTTAGGCGGTCTGCATAATAGAAGTGCGCGCCTAAATCGCGTGGAGCAAGCTCTAAACGAAGTCGGATTGTACGAAGCGCGCAATCGGCGCTCGGGCACATTTTCAGGTGGCATGATGCGCCGCCTTGGCATTGCACAGACCATTTTGACCGATCCAGAGTTTCTCATCGTCGATGAACCCACCGTAGGGCTTGACCCGGAAGAACGCATACGGTTTCGGGGTATTTTGGGACGCTTGAGCAGCGATCGCGCAATTTTGATTTCCACGCATATTGTAGGCGACATTTCGAGTACCTGTGAAGATCTCGCGGTCCTGGATACCGGACGGCTGATCTTTCGCGGTTCTCCTGGAGAACTCATTTCAAAAGCCGATGGCAAAACGTGGGAAGTACAGGTCGATGACGCTGGATTTGAAATGCTGTCGCGGGTGTTTCGCGTAGTCACAGTAAATGTTGAAGGCGACCTGATGCGTTTGCGTATGGTGGGCGATGGCGAGCCACCCGCTGATGCCGAAGCAGTCGCGCCCAATCTCGAAGATGCCTATGTCTATTTTGTCGGAGGCGATACCACAGGCGAAATCGCCGCGTAAAGGATCAATACCATGTTATCTATTTTTCACAATGTATGGGGCGTTGCGCGTTATGAGCGCAAAATGCTCTTGAGAACCACAAAATTTCGCATTTTGGGCGGTCTGGGCATGAGCATTCCCGTTTTGCTCGGCATTGGATTTGCCATAGCAGAAGCCAATGGTGCTGAACTACCCGTGGGCATTGATTCTTATGTTCCATTTTTAGTGTACAGTTTCTTGCAGACCATTGTCATAGCATTTATTGTGGGGGATTTTAGGGCAGCGGATGAACAGGCGCATATTTACGAAGTCGTGGCCGGGCGACCCATTTCCACTGCGGAACTGGTTGCGGGTAAGTATCTGGGCATTGTCAGTGCGCTTATCTTTTTGAGCCTGGGGGTTCTGCTTTTAACCCTGAGTATCCAGGCTGCAAAAATCAGCATGACGGGTAATCCATTTACGATAAAACCCTATATCAGCTATCTCGTGCTCATGAACCTGCCCGCCCTGATTTTTATGTCTTCTGTGACATTTTTCCTGGGTGCAGTGTTGCGACGGCAAGCGGCAGTTGCCCTGATTGTGATCGGGTATTTGCTGGCCGTCCTGTTATTCCTGGGCAGGCGATATGACGGCATCTACGACTTTGGTGCTTTTTTTACGCCTCTGTATTATTCCGACCTGATTGGTCTGGCAGATATGACGCAAGTGGGGCTACAACGCCTGTTTTACATCTTGCTCGGCATTGGATTTTTTGGCTTTTCAATTGATTGGTATCCCCGTCTTGCACATTCTTTAGTCGCGCGGTGGTTTGGGCGAGGCTGCGCGCTAACCGGTTTTGGTCTGGCTGTGGGCCTCTACTTTTATATGGATGCAGAGGCCGTAGATCGGAAAGCATATCGCAGTTCGTTGCTCGAGCAACAGGAAGCCGTTGCGAATATCCCCGTTGCGGAAATAACCCATTACGACCTGGCACTGTCACTTTTAGGAGAGGAGCCACTTGCTGCCTCTGGCACGATTAGATTGAAAAACCCCCACGAAGCACCGCTCGATACGCTGATTCTTTTGCTCAATCCCGGATTTGAAATCCAGAGCCTGATGCGCGGCGATGGCGGCGCAATAGCGTGGGAGCGTATGGGAAGTGTTATCCGCGTCATACCCGCTAATCCCCTGAAATCAGAACAAGAACTCGATCTAACCCTGGCATACGCGGGTGATATTAACACGGATGGTTTTGATCTCCAACGAGAAAAAGCCAGACCAAAGCTGCGCAAACGCGATGGGATATTTAATAAAGGATCTTTAACGGCGTGGATTCGCGACAATTCCATCTTTTTGCCTCCTCGTAGCCGATGGTATCCCGTGACAGGCATTGATTACGGCTATGAAGATACGCGTGCGGTCTCCTTTTCAACGGCAAATTTGCAAATAACATATCCTCAAGGCATCGAAGTCATTACCCAGGGGCAGGTAGGCGAGGCCGACACGCTCGGCACACAGGTAACGCGCCAATGGGTTATTGATAAGCCCGTGCCCGTCCTATCGCTAAATGCGGGCGAATATCGCGTTTATCGCGCGACCATTCACGACGTCGAATGCGCCCTTTACGCCCATCCATCACATCTGCGTCCGGTCCGATTTTTTGAAGGTGCCGAAGAAGAGATTTTACGCGCGCTTGGGCAAATCATGGACGCAATGGAGCAGGAATCGGGCATGAAATATCCCTATCCCAGTCTTTCTCTGGTGGAAATTCCCTTCCACGTTCAGTGGTATTACGAAGGCTGGGAAGAAAAGGGCGGGTTGACGCAACCCGGCGTGTTGATGATTGAAGAAGATGTGTTCATGCGGCAGCAATTTACCCGCGATTTTAAGCGCTACCAGGAACGCTCGCGCGGCAATCGAGAACCCAAAGACATTAAAAAGGACCTTTTGGTACGCGCGGTTTTTTCGACCTTTTTTTCCAGAGAAGGAAATTCGGGCAGACAGGGACAACCCGGTGGGTTATTTCGCAGCCCTGTTGTTCAACTCTGGGCTTATGACAAGCAGTTTGTAGGCGAACATCATTCCCTTCTCAAAAAGGGCATGCCCCTGTATCTCCAGAATGATCTGAGTTCCGATATGACTTCTGCTTTTTATTCGAGCCAACGACGCGGTGGTGGCGGAGATAGGGGGCGTGGCGGTCGCGATGGTCCCGGCGGTCGCGGTGGTCCCGGTGGCCGCTTCGGGTCGGGCGGGGGATCGGGTGCTGCCTGGGATACGTTGATTGCGAAAATGCAGAGAAAGTCGTTTGCCGAGTTGAATCCCGAAAAGCAAGCCGGCCTCTATCGCCAGGTTCTCGACGCCAAGGGGCCCGCACTTTTTCAAATGATGGAATCTTTTTTGGGTGAGGAAACATTTCGCACGGTCTTAGACGACATAGACCACAATCACAAATACGAGGACATCGATTTTTCGACCTTTGAACGCGCTGCTGTGGGCGATACCACAGAAAGTGAAGAGAGCCAAAAATTGCAACGCCTCGTCAACGACTGGATTTTTAGTACAGAAATCCCGGGCTATACCCTTACAAGAGTCAAAGCGCTGAAGATGGATGATGGTTTTGGGATGGTGGTCTATCAATTGATTCTGAGAATTAAGAATAGCGAACCGGGCAGGGGATATGTACAAATTACGGCTACGGGGCGGGGCGATGAGGCCATAAAGGGCGTAGAGATTGAAGGGGGACAGGAAATTGAAGTCTCGATGGTTCTGTGGGAGCAACCATTCAGGGTGATGGTCGAACCCTTTTTTGCGCGCAATCGGCGCCCTCTGATGTCCCCCGTGCGCGTTCCCGAAGATGTCACAGAGGGATTTCCGGTCGCTTATGTCAAAGACGTGACGGGCGAAGAATCTGGTCCTGTTGAGATTATTGTAGATAATGACGACGACGGATTTTCAATGCCCGTGCGGCGCGCAACGCGCTACTTCCGGCCCGGACTCAAAGGCGGCAACTGGCGCGAACAGGGACTGCCAATGGCCTTTGGACGATTTGAGACAAATTACCGAAGAAAGCCTCAAGGGGATGGTGCACAGCCGGCTGTGTGGACAGCGCAAATCCCCAGAGACGGCGAGTACGATGTGAGCTTCTTTTTTCCCGATCCCTCAATGGCCAGGCGCATTCGAATTGCATCGACCTTTACACTCACGGTTTTTCACAGGGGCAAAGCCGATACCCTCGAAATAGAACGCGACCAGATGAAAGCGGGATGGAATTATCTGGGTCGATACAAATTTGCCGAGGGCGAAGAAGCCGCAGTCGAATTGTCTGACCGCGCAGAAGGGCGAGGGGGTCTCTATGCCGATGCTGTACGATGGCGCTTTTTTGATCCGGAAAACCCCGATGCCTACGAAGATGAAATGCCCACCTTTATGTTTCGCGGTCGGGGTGGACCGGGTGGCGGGGATGGTAGGCGAGGCGGCGGGGATGGTAGGCGAGGTCCCGGTGGTAACAGAGGTGGTGGCGGATTATTGGGATTTTAATTTAAGGGAGGATGGACGTGAAGTTTGATTTTTGCCCAAAATTATTGTTGGTAATTGTCCTTTGTGGGCTGGTCGCCTGTGATCAACAGGCGGAACAGCGCACAGTTGATCTAACGGTTCCCGTTACTGTTCAATCCGTGGAGACGGGAACTATTGAATCCATTGTGACGGCGACCGGAACCCTCAGACCAGTGCGTGAAGCCCAGATTACAACGGAGATTCGGGGAAGTCTGTACTGGAGCAAAGGGAGTAATAATCGCTTGCTCGCCAAGGGTTCAGAGGTTAGAAGAGGTCAAACCATAGCCAGGCTCGACAGCGACGAATGGGTTGTTGGCGCACGGGTGGAAGCGCGCAAACTGGCGGTTGAAACGGCCAAGCGAACGCTAAAAGAGCAGGAAACCCTGTTTAGCAGGCAACTGGCAACGGAAATGGATGTCGAAAGTGCGCGTAGAGCCTGGGCCGATGCAGAAGCCAATTATCAGGACGCCCTTATCAAGATCGATAAAACCAGGCTTTTAGCCCCTATTCAGGGCGTGCTGTCGGAACTCGCGGATATTACACAGGGAACGCTGGTGACTCCGAATACCGCAATCGCAAAAATTATGGATTATTCACAGGTATTTGTGGATCTGAAAATTCCCAATGCCCAGATTATTAACGTGAAATTGGGTCAGGGCATTCGCGTGAGTAACTACGCTTTGCCCGAAAAAGTTTTTGAGGGCGAAATAGTCGAGATGGATCCCGCCATTGATCCGGTCACGCGCACGGTTCAGGTCGTCGGGATGGTCGATAATCCCGACTTGTTGTTGCGGGCGGGCATGTTTGTCAAAGCGGAAATCGTCACGGAATCGCGGCAAAATGTCGTACTTATTGCGCGCAACCTCGTTTTGCGGCGGAGAAATCAGAAGGTCGTTTTTGTCGAAGAAGAAGGCCGCGCACAACAACGCGAAGTCGAAACGGGCCTGGAAGACCGCGATCGCGTGGAAATTGTGATTGGCCTTGAACCGGGAGACCAATTGATCACGAGCAATTACGAAACACTGAGAACGCGCACCCGGGTGCGGGTCACGGGAGATAGCCGATGAGCTTGCCGGAATTTTCAACGCGATATCCCGTGACAATTGCCATGGCGACCCTCGCTGTGGTACTGCTCGGCTGGATATCGTTAGATGGGCTGGGAACCGATCTCTTGCCCGATTTGCAGACGCCTGTCGTCACCATAGACCTGACGGCACCGGGCAAATCGCCTGTCGAGATTGAAGAAAGCTATACGCGTCGCCTCGAACGCGATGTGAGCACGATTAACGGCGTCAAGCGCGTCTATTCGATTACCCGTTCAGGACAGGCCGTGGTCATTGCAGAATTTGCCTGGGATGCGGACATGGATTACGGGTTGCTCGACGTGCAAAAAAGAGTGGGGCGCTATGCGGTCAATGAAGATGTATCACAGCTGGATGTGACGCGCGAAGATCCGCTCTCGCTTGCGGTGATGCGCATTGCGATTACAGCAGACGAAAACACGGAACTCGACGCATTGATGGGTACGGTAGAATTGTTGATCAAACCCAAATTGGAAGCCCTCGACGGCGTGGCGTCTGCCGAGGTGGAAGGGGGAGCGGAAAAGGAAGTGCGCGTTACACTCGACCCCTATTTGCTCGAAGCGTTTGGGCTTTCATCCGATGCGGTCATCAATCGCATCGCACAGGCAAATGCCGATGTATCCGGAGGTACGCTCAGAGAAAATCAGCAGTCGTATCTGGTCAAAGCCCTCGGTCGCTTAGATGACATAAACGATGTGCGGGAAGTCATCGTGGGAGAAAGGCGCGGGGGAGGGGGCACAGTTTCTGGCGCACGCGTGCCGGTACGCGTGCGCAACGTGGGCACGGTAGATCTGGAATATCAAGAGCGAGAAACCATTGTGCGCCTCGACGGCCGGGAATGCGTTGGCCTCGCTATTTACAAAGAAGCCGGTAGCAATACAGTCGCCGTGGTCAATACGGTATTGGATGCGATAGACGATATCGAAGCAGACCTGAGCGGCATGCACTTCACAACCGTCGAAAACCAGGCGCGATTTGTCGAAGATGCCATAGGCGAAGTCGAAACATCTGCCATTCACGGGGCATTTTTGGCGATTCTCGTGCTTTTGATCGCGTTGCGGAGCTGGACGGTGACGCTGGTGATCGGGTTGGCAATCCCCATTTCCGTATTGGCGACATTCACGCTTATGTACTTTGAGGGGTTGACCCTGAATATTATGACACTGGGTGGGTTGGCTCTGGGCGCGGGCATGCTTGTTGACAATGCCATTGTGGTCATAGAAAATATATACCGGCATCTGGAAAGCGGCGAGGATGCGCGCACAGCATCGAGCCGCGGTGCCTCTGAAGTCGGCGTGGCAATTCTCGCTTCAACGCTGACGACAGTGGCTGTTTTTTTGCCCATTGTCTATTTGCAGGGGCTGGCGGGCAAACTCTTTGTGGATCAGGCCTGGACCGTTGCATTTTCGCTGCTGTCTTCTCTGGTTGTGGCAATGACGACGATTCCAATGCTGACGTCGCGCATCTTTAGGCGGATGAATACGACGCACAAAACGACTGTTCGGTCAGACAAATACTATCGGTTTCTCAATGGTATTTTGAACCACAAACCCATCATGCTCGTCGTCGTGCTGCTCATTCTGGGCGGAACCGGGTATATAGCCCGCGAGTTGCAGACTGAATTTATCCCACGCGAAGATCAGGGGCTGTTTCAAATTGACCTCACATTGTCCGAAGGCTCGCGTGTGGAACTGAGCGATCAGGTCGCCCTGCACGTCAAAGAGATTGTCGAAAGCGTTGGCGGGACCGATGTGGCGCATGTGTACGCGCTGACCGGCCTCAACCCCGCTCGGATATCGACCGGAGGCGAACCAACGGGTCCCAATCGCGCGACTCTATCGGTGGCGTTGCACACACAGCGGTCGCGCAGCGTCAGCGAATTGGTGCGCGACCTGGATCCCATTTTGAGCGCCATGCCCGATATCGAAGTGAAATACAAGCTGCACGAAACCGCGCTTGAAGGCGTGATGGGAGGACAAGAAGCGCCCATTCAGGTCGAAGTGTCCGGGGAAAATCTCGATATTTTGGCGCGTATCACCAAAGAACTTCAGGCGAGGATCGAGGACTTGCCCTCGGTGTATAATGTGCGCACGAGTTTTCAGGGTGGGCAGCCAGAGGTCGATCTGGCGATTCGCGATGAGGTAGCGGCGGCATTCGGATTGACCACCCAGACCATCAGCCGCACATTGGAAAGACAACTATCCGGTGAAGTTGCCGGCGAACTGTCAAAAGACCAGCGCACGAGGGATATCCGGGTAAAATATCGAGATGTCGATCTTCGCGAACTCCACACCATGCAAATCGAGGGATCAGACGGCGCGATCCTGACCTTGGGGGATATTGCTGAACTCAATATTATTGAAGGTCCCCGCGAAATTTTGAGAGAAAATCAGCGTCGCGTAGGGCGCATTACGGGGTATCTCACAGAAGGGCGCATTTTAAGTGAAGCCGTTGCCGACGTACGCGCCACCATGCAGGAAATGGTTGTGCCGTCGGGATATCGCATTGAAATTGGCGGAGAAGAGCGCGAGCGCGCGGCGTCATTTGAAAGTCTCAAATTCGCACTCCTGCTTTCGATTGTGCTGGTCTATATGGTTATGGCATCGCTATTTGAATCCACGCTCCATCCATTCACAGTAATGTTTTCCGTTCCATTAGCCGGCGTCGGTGTGATATTTGGATTCTATCTTTTGGGCGAACCGCTCAGTGTGATGGCCTATATTGGCATCATTATGCTGGGTGGTATTGCGGTCAACGATGCGATCATTCTCGTGGATCGCATCAACCAGCTCAGGCAAGCTGGCTTGACGTTGCGAGAAGCGATCCTACAGGGCGGTCAAGACCGCTTGCGCCCCATTATGATGACGAGTGCAACGACTATTCTCGCCCTGCTGCCCATGGCACTCGGTTTTGGCGAGGGGGCAAAATTGCGCGCGCCTATGGCTATAGCCGTCATTGCCGGCCTGGTGACATCGACATTGATGACCTTACTCGTGATACCCACCATGTATGAACTGATTGACCGACTTCGGGGGAAATCCGCGTGACACTTGCTGGTATTGCCGTTCGGCGGCCCGTGACCACAGCCATGTTTTTTATAGGTCTGGCTATTTTAGGCGCGATTTCACTGGATCGGTTGCCCGTTCAGATATTTCCCGAACTCGTTCGTCCAGAAGTCTTTGTCGCGCTTACTCAGCAGGGCTACTCGCCCGAACAGGTCGAGCGGGATCTGGTCATGCCCGTCGAAAGAGAGGTGGGCAAACTCGAAGGTATTGAAGCTTATGAGTCCTTTTCGCGCCAGAACAGTGGCGGGGTACGCATTTCCTACGCTCCCAATACGGATATGAAATTCGCCCTGCTGCAGCTCGAGAGCCGTATCACGCGCTTGCAACCGCTTTTGCCCGAAAGAACGCGGGTCAACATACAGCGCTTTGATTCCTCTGATCTGAGTGCATCGGTGATGCAAATCCACGTGTTGGGCGAAGGCGATATAAACTGGTTGCGCGAATTTGCCGAGGAGAAAATCAGACCGGAATTGGAAGCGGTCGATGGCGTTGTCAACGCGCAGGTCCTGGGCGGGCAAAGGACAGCTATTGAAATTATTGTCGATCCATTGATGTTGCAAGCGCACCAGCTTTCGATGTCCGATGTTCGCAATCGCATCAATGCTTTTAATACGCGGCGGCAGTATCTCGGCAAAGTATATGATGGCGACCAGGCTTATGCCGTCAGCATTCAGGGCCAATTTACAGACCTCGTGCAAATTCGCAGGGTCGTCATCAAACCGGAATTGCCCCTGCACCTTGGCGACATTGCCAAAATTCGCTACGGCCTTCAGGAGCGTACAGACCTGCAACGCATCAATGGCAAAGCCGCCGTTGGCATTCGCATTCAAAAAGACGATGAAGCCAATCTGATCGAACTTGCAGGAGAACTCGAAGACACCATCGAACGCGTCAACGGCGATCTCGCCTATGAAAATATCCAACTCGTGATCAGCCAGAATCTGGCAGAAATTATGAACGAAGCCCTCAATTTCCTCAAACGGGCCGCTGTTGTCGGGGGATTGCTCGGGCTTTTTGTTTTGTTCTTATTTTTGAGAAATCTGCGCTTTGTCGCTGTTTTGCTCCTCGCCATTCCGTGTTCTTTACTGCTCACATTTAATCTGATGTATATGTGGGATCTCAGTTTGAACGTGCTCTCGATGTGCGGCCTCGCGCTTGCAGTTGGCATGTTGATGGACAATGGCATTGTGGTCATGGAAAATATTTTTAAGCATTTTGAACAGGGCAAATCCCCCAAAGAAGCCGCAAAAGCAGGAACCGATGAGGTCGCACGCGCTGTTGTTGCGGCAACCGCGACTACGATTACTATTTTTATACCCGTAGTTTTTATTCAAAGCGACTTCCAGGATATCTTGAGAGAATTCGCGCTGTCCATCGCCTTTCCTCTGCTTGCCTCTCTGCTCGTAGCCCTTACACTCGTGCCCGCTCTGGCATCAAAAACCCTTTCCCTCGCATCGCGACCGCCAACGGGAACAGGCGTGTTGATCGAGATGTACACGGTGTGCCTCAAAGCGGGCTTGCGGCACAGAATCAGCGTATCGCTGGGTATTGTCGGCGCGCTTGTCATCACGTTGATCATTTCTTTATTCTTTATGCTGCAACAAGATATCCGTCGCGAAGAAAGCCGTTTTACCGTCTATATCAACATGCCCGAAGGCACGACCATCGAAGCCCTCGATGCTGTTGTTGGCGAAATTGAAAGTGCTGTGCGAGATCTCAAAGGTGTGGATCGCTTTACGACCAGTATCAGCGAAACCCAGGCGAGTATAAATGTAGAGCTTTTGCCCTTATCCGAACGCCCCGATCAGATTTCTGTCGATCTCATCAAGGAAAATCTCGAAGAGTCATTCGAAGATGTCCAAAATGCGATTGTGAGTTATGAGGCCATCGCGCGCACAGGCAGGGGAGGTGGTGGGGGCCGAGGGGGAGGCGGGGGAGGCGGCATTCGGGGCACCCGTCAGGCCTCGGGTGGATTCAATCTGGAAGGGGGCGCACCTTCGGAAATGGCTGTGATTCGCGGCTATGATTTTACGGTGCTTCAAATGCTTGCAGACGATCTGGTCTATCGCCTCGAAGAACTGGAGGAAATCGATCCGAATAGCGTAAGAGCCGATGCAGAACGCGGCGCATCCGAAGTGCATGTGTTGCCCGATGAGGAAGTAATGTTTGACCGGCGATTGCAGGTGCGCCAGGTGCTCAATGCCGTATCCGACGCCAATCCGCGCGGCGCGCGATCCAATATTTCATTTCTCACACCCGAAGGCACTGAAATCCCGATTGATGTTCGCAATGTCGAAGATCCCGAAGAAGAAGGAGAAGGGATTGCGGGTTTGAGACAAACGCCGATACTGGGCGCAGGGGGGACGTACATTCCCCTTGTGGAAGTTTCGCATGTGCGCCGAGATCAGGGCAGGAGCATGATTTTGCGCACCGATCAATCGCGGCGCGTAATTGTATCCTATAATTTCGCCGAAGAAATTTTGCAATCTCAACCTCTGCTGGAATCCTCTCGCGCTTATGTGCAAGATGTAGTTTCCGAAATGGTGCTGCCCGAAGGGTATAGCATCGAAATGATCGAGGCAGAGGAAGAGACGATTTATTACTGGATGATGGGCATTGCCGCGGTGTTGATTTATATGATTTTGGCCTCTTTGTTTGAATCGCTTTCCGCGCCTTTGATTATTTTGTGTACGTGGCCCGCAGCAATTATTGGATCGTGCTGGGCACTGATCTTATCGGGGACGGGATTGACCTCGCAAGAAGCGCCAATGGCACTGTTGGGGCTTATTGTTTTGAGTGGTATTGCCGTCAACAATGGGATCGTGCTGATCGATGCGATTGAAACCCTTCGCCGCCGCAGGTTCAGGCGAGAACGCGCGGTACTCACGGCGAGCCGGTCGCGCGTGCGTCCTGTTTTAATGACTTCGGCAACCACCATTTTGGGCATGTTGCCTCTGGCACTTATATTTGGCGGCGATTACGAAATTTGGCCACCCTTTGCGATTGTGGTAATAGGAGGGCTGGCGGTCTCAACAGTTTCCACTCTCGTATTTATTCCCGTGGTGTACATGGGAATTGATCAGACCAAAGCCTGGCTGGCAGATATTGGCTGGTTCGGGATCGTATTGGGAACAACGGCAGCCGCGGGATTGACGTATTGGGTTGACGATTATTACCAGAGTTTGTTCTGGACCTGTCTTTTGGCATTGCCAGCGTGGATGTTGTGTATGGGTGTGATCTGGATCGTGCAACGCATTTATCGCGCGCGTATGGCTTCTCTTGCCGAGATCGGCAATATTGAACATCTCGAAATTCGCAATCTGACCAAAATTTATGGCGCGCCGGGGCGATTTAAGCACGAATGGGATCGCTTTAAGCGGCGTCATCAGCGCCTTTTAGAGCGCGGGCAGGTATTGATAGATAAAAAGGCGATTAAGGACAGTTTGTGGTGGAAGTTACCACTTCTGGCACTTTTGATTTATCTGGAAACCTATTTTGAACAGGGATCCTGGATATTTTTGACAGGGCTTGCTATATGGGGCCTCATACATCACCTCGTGCTATGCGCGGCAGCTTTGCGCGATTTTCAGATTGAGAACAGATGGATATCACAAATCGCCCGATTGATTTTGCCGCTGGTCTTTATCGCCTTTATCCACTGGCGTTTGGAACTTATATCTTTGACCATCGCCACTACTGCGATTTACTTACTCTATCGCATCATCGGATTTTTGGCAAACCGCGTTGCACGAGGTCGCATCAATCCCGAACATATACCGGGACGTTTAGGCCCGGTGAAAGGTATCGTGTACCGCGGGGCGGCAGCCGTTCCCCTGATTGGTGTTCCGCGCCCACAATTTCAGGCTCTCGGAGGTGTGAGTCTCGATATTCCGCGCGGGATGTTTGGGCTTTTGGGACCCAATGGCGCGGGCAAGACCACGCTGATGCGGATTGTGTGTCGGGTTTTGTCGTCAAATTACGGGTCGGTACTCGCCAATGGCAAAATACCACTTACACATCGGAATATGCAGGGGGTGATTGGATATTTACCCCAGCACTTTGGCCTGTATCTGCATATGTCTGCGTATAATTATCTGGAGTATCGCGCGCTTTTAGAGGGATTTAAGGATGGGGCGGCGCGACGCAAGCGCGTTCAGGAATGTCTGGAACAGGTCAATCTGTGGGATAGACGAGACGATCTGATTGGTTCGTTCTCCGGCGGTATGAAACAGCGCGTGGGCATTGCACAAACCCTGTTGCACTTGCCGCAGATTATTGTGGTAGATGAGCCAACAGCGGGATTGGATCCGCTCGAGCGGATCAGATTCAGAAATTTGCTGGCGCGATTTAGCCAGGAGAAAATCATTATTTTTTCCACGCATATTGTCGAAGATATTGCGGGCAGTTGTAACCGATTGGCTGTGCTGAATCACGGTAAGGTGCTCTACACGGGAACCCCGATTGAAATGCGCGATTTGGCGCGCGATAAGGTGTGGGAGGCTCTGCTGCCAGATCCGCGTTTTGAAGCGCTAGAACGCGACCTGGATATGATTACACATGTGCGCGTGCCCGACGGGATTCGGGTTCGATTCCTCGCTACTGATCCCATCCCAGAAGCGCGTGCTGTTGCGCCCACCCTCGAAGATGCGTACCTTTATCTTTTGCGACATGGCGATGAATACAAACAGGCTAACATGGCGTGAGTTGCTTTTCTTTGTCGGCAAAATGCACAGCCTGAGCATGAAAATCGTGTTTCACCGCAAAATGATTTTCATGTTTGGCGGGATTGTCGCGTATTACGCAGTTTTGTACGCAATTGCAATCTGGCGTCCGGGTGAAGGGCTTTCAGTCGAACAAGCCCTCCATGTATTGGTCGAAGTACCGGGCACGGTGCTTGCGATTTACCTGACGATGGATCTGGTGTCGGGGGAAAGAGATAAGGATACGCTCGAGATTCTGTTCAGCACGGCGATCAGCCACTACGCGACGTGGGCCGTGAGAATTGTGTCAATCAGTGCTGCGCTATTTGCCACGCTGATGGCAATGAGTACAATTTCCTACTATTTTTTTGCGGAGTTTCCCTATATCCTGGGGGGATTGAATGCCTGTATTCCCGCCTTTTTTATGGTGGGAGCCACATTTTTATTTTCTGTCTTGTGTCGCAGTGGCAATGCGGCGGGCATGCTCGCCGTTGGGCTTTTGATTGCGATTTTGCTTTCTACTGAGACATTTGAAGAGACATCGTATTACCTTTTTCTCAAGCCATTTGATCCGCCTTCAGATTTAGATGCCAGCTTGTGGATAAATCGCGTGGTCTTAAACCGCGCGGGCATTGCGATTCTGGGTATATTGTTCATTTTTCTCGCTCTGAGACGAATGATAGAGCGCGAAAAGCTATTGTGATTACTCCAAAAAACCGCTCTTATAGAACGGTTTTTTTGTTTATCTTGCCCAAATTGCGCGATTTATATACCTTAGCACCTTAATATCTCATAACAGGGTAGGGGAGGAGAGCATTTATGCAGTCACCACAACCGCAACAAGAAGACATACTGGTCTGGTTTCTCAGGGTGTGGGGTCAGATTGAAGCAAATTATATCAGAATCCTCACGGGATTTGGCATTGCCATTGTCGCTGTGCTGATTGTCCTGTTTTTTTATCGCGCACAAACACAACGCTCAGAGGCGGCTCGCATAGCTCTTGGAGACGTTTATATAGCACTTTATGATGGGCGCGTAGAAGAGGCGATTGCCTCATCACAAGAAGTAATAGAAAATTATGCAGGTGAAGCCGAAGCGGGCGAAGCATTGATGGCACTGGCCAATTTGCATTATGAAGAAGGCCGCATCGCAGAGGCCCGCACATATTTTCAACAATATCTGGATGAATACCCGGCAGATGGCCCATTCGGTTATGGCGCCTGGTCGGGTTTGGCGTCCTGTCTTGAAAGCGAAGGAAAATTCGCCGAAGCAGGTCAACAGTTCGCAGCTTTTGCCGAAGCGCAACCCGGATCGCCTTTTGCGCCGATAGCCCTGAAAGAAGCCGGCAGATGTTACGAACTCGGAAAAATGCCTCAGCAAGCGAGTGATGCCTATCAAAAGATCGTCAAAGAATACGATGAGTCGTCCGTCACAAGATTTGCACGCGGGCAATTGGGCATGATGGGTGTTGAGATAGATTAGAGCAAATCTTTGAATTTGGCATAATACCATAAATAAAACCCTGGGAAGCAGAAAAACGCTCCTCAGGGTTTTATTTTTTCCGAAAAAGTCTTGAGGTTCCCAAATAGCCCCAATTTGGCCTGATTTACAGATGTTATGACTTGTAAAAAAATAACAGCAAAAAATACGGCATAAGATACATTATGTAAACTTAAGGCAAAAACAACCTGAAACTGCTGTGTAATGGGCCCATCCTTGTATCAAGGCTTGGTTGATACCCATTATTTCATTTTACTGGTGTTTGTGGTGTTGGTCTCCCACATCCGCGTGTGCAAGTCCAAGAGCCCGTTGATATAACAGATCTGACAGCCGCTGGTTCTCTTCGCGCAGTTTCTGAATCGTTTCAGCGCTTTTCTGAGCGGTTATTTCCCCTTCTTCTTGTTGCCTACGCAGCCAATTTACATCTTGTTCTGCTTTTTTTTCCCTTTCTTTTGCCATATTTAGCTCTTCCCGTACCTTTTCGAGTTCTTCTTTTAGCGCACGCGCCTCTGTCCATCCAGAGGCAGATGACGCCTCTAATTGCGCATTTCGTTCGTTCAAACTGCGAATTTCCGCCCTCAGTTCCCTTTCAACTGTTTCGATCGCTGCCAATTTTCCCAATTGCTGCTGTTGAGCTTCAAAATCGGACTTTTCGACGAGAATTTGATCCAGATTATGGCTTATATCAATCGAGTTTTCCATCATTTTTTTTCCAAATTTTTTCCTAAATAATTCCTCAATTTCATTTCTGGATATACGCCAGGTCCCATTCCATTTTTCGGGATTTAAAAAACCTCTATTAATATAATTTCTTATTGTTTTATCAGTAACTTTAAGAATTTTTGCAGCCTCAATAATTCCATAATTTTCCATTTCTTTCCCCTTTTATATTCCAATTTATTTATAATAATTTTCCATTAAATTAGTATTATTCTTCCATATTGTCAAGGGGTGAAAAAACGAAAAATAGCGCACAAATAGCGAATTTTTGTTATTTTTTGAAGAAAGACGCATTTTAACACGGATTTTCAGAAAATAAATGTTCTGAAACTAAAAAACTGGATATTTTAAAAAACACGGGGAAAAACGAAAAAATAGGATCAAAACTGTGACGATAAAAACAGGAGTGGAACAAATTTAAAAAACAAGGACCTGAAAAGACCAGGAGAGAAAAAACTGAAATTTAAAACAAAAAGAGGAGAAAATAGTTGGAAAACTTAAAAAAAACCCCACTAAATGAAATACACCACAAAATTAACGCGCGAATGGTTCCATTTGGCGGCTGGGAAATGCCGGTACAATACGAGGGGATCGTCGCGGAACATCAAGTGGTGCGCTCACAAGCCGGACTTTTTGATGTCTCGCACATGGGAGAATTTGAATTTAAAGGCAAAGGAGCAAGAAAACTGGTCCAATTTCTAACGGCCAATGACATAGACTACATCGGTATTGGGCGCGGGCAGTATTCTCTATTTCTCAACAAAAATGGCGGAGCAATTGACGACATCATCGTTTACCGCCTTGGCAAAACGACCTATCTGATCGTCGTAAATGCCGCAAATGTCGATAAAGACTGGAAACATGTCCAGGAAGTCGCAAAATCCTTTGACAATGTTCAAGTAGCCAATCGCAGTGAAGAATTTGCCCTTCTCGCGCTTCAAGGACCAAAAGCAGAGGCTGTACTCTCCCCTATCGCAAATCGGAATCTCTCTGAAATCGGTTTTTTTCGCATTCGCAAAGTAGAACTTGTGGGAATACCCGTTCATATTGCCCGCACGGGATATACTGGCGAAGGAATGAATGGTTTTGAGATATTTACGCGAACAGAAGATGCAGCGGCAATCTGGAATGCCCTTATCGCATCACCCGATGTATCACCTGCAGGATTGGGCGCGCGGGATACACTCCGCGTCGAAGCCTCTCTCCCCCTCTACGGACAGGAACTCGACGAGGCAACAACACCACTGGAAGCCGGGCTGGATCGGTTCGTCTCACAGGCGGGCGGATTCTCTGGTTCTGACGCCCTTGAGCAACAGCGCGCTGATGGCCTCACAAAAACACTTGTCATGCTTGAAATGATCGACCGCGGCATCCCCCGCCACGGTTACGAAATCCTGGATCATTCGGGAAATGCAATTGGCAAAGTCACCAGTGGTACAGCCGCACCCTATCTAAAAAAGAATATCGCAATGGGTTATGTTCCACCCAACCATTCGGAAATTGGAACAGAACTCGCCATTGCAATCCGAAATCGCACCCTCAAAGCGCGAATTGTTCCCAGGCCATTTTTTAAGCGGTAACTCTATAAAAAATAAATATCAAAAAAGAGACGAGTTTTTACCCGTCTCTTTTTTAATACATTAATTGTCTAACGCCAGTTAGACCACAATATTGACCAGCCGATTGGGAATGACGATTATCTTTTTGGGCGTTTGATCCTGGACATGCACTTGTACATTCGGCTGTTCCAGAGCTATACTTTCAATCTCCTCCTGCCCTGCATCAACCTCAACTTCCATGCGCGCACGGACTTTGCCATTGACCTGCACCGGCATCTCAATCGTTGCTGGTCGAGCGAGATTTTCGTCCCATTCGGGCCAATTCTGTTGATGAACGCTGTACTCTCCCCCAATGTGCGACCAAAGCTCTTCGGAGAGATGCGGCGTTATAGGCGCCAGGAGCAAGACAAGCGTTTCAATGGCTTCTTTCCACGCTTCCGTATGCACAACAGGCGTATTTTGGACCGCCGACAAACCATTGCTAAACGTCATGAGCGCAGCAAGTGCTGTATTAAACCCAAAGGTTTCAAAATCTTCAGACACCTTGCGGATGGTCTGATGGGTTAAGCGCCGCAAATTATCCTGGGATTCTTGCGTGGGGTCGCCCTTTGCCGAGATGCCATTTTCAACAACGAGACGCCACACCCGGTTTAAGAATCTCGGAATGCCTTCCAGGCTCGATGAATTCCAGGGACCTCCCTGTTCCCACCGCCCCAGAAACATCACATAAGCCCGAATGCAATCTGTTCCATACTCCACAATCAAATCATCGGGATTGACAACATTACCCCTCGACTTGCTCATTCTTTCTCGATCTTCACCCAGAATAATGCCCTGATTAAACAAGCGCGTCATCGGTTCATCATCACTGGCGAGGTCCATATCGCGCATGGCTTTGGTGAAAAAACGCGTGTAGAGCAGATGCATGGTCGCGTGTTCTATACCCCCTGTATATTGATCAACAGGCAACCAGTATTCACCTTCATGAGGTTCAAAAGGCCCGGCATCATAATGTGGGCTTAAATATCGATATTGATACCACGAAGAACACATAAACGTGTCCATAGTATCCGTCTCGCGCTGCGCTGAAGCACCACATTTTGGACAGGTCGTGTGTAGAAAACCTGCGTGATATTTTAGAGGAGATTCACCCGTCGGCAAAAATTCTGCATCATCGGGTAGCATTACGGGTAAATCATGTTCTGGCACGGGAATAATGCCACATGTATCACAGTAAATAATCGGTATCGGACACCCCCAATAACGCTGGCGAGAAATCAGCCAATCGTGAAGGCGATAATTGACTTTTCGCTCGCCAATGCCTCGGGATTCGAGGTCATCAGCCACGGCATCTTTTCCATCTTGCGAGGACAAACCATCGAATTGCCCCGAGTTTACCATACGTCCCTCACCAGTATATGGCTGGGTGAGTGCTTCGCCATCCCAATCATCTGCGGCAATCACAACGGGAATGGACAACCCATACTTTTTGGCAAAATCGAAATCGCGTTCATCGTGTGCAGGCACAGCCATAATGGCTCCTGTACCATATTGGAGCAACACATAGTCGGCGATGTAAATGGGTACATCGGCATTGTTCATGGGATTAATCGCATAAGCACCGGTGAAAACCCCATCCTGTTCTTTATCCGCAGAAAGCCGCTCGATCTCCGACTGACGGCTGGCTTTTGCACAATATGCTTTAACAACTTCCCGTTGCTCAGGCGATGTTATCTCATCGACCAGTGGATGTTCGGGGGCTAAAACCGCAAAAGACATGCCCAAAATGGTATCTGGGCGCGTTGTGAACGCGCGAAACGATGACGCTGAATTTTTGACGCGCATTTCAAATTCAACGCCCTCACTCCTTCCAATCCAATTCTCCTGCATGGTCTGCACGCGGTCAGGCCATACAATTTCTGAAAAATCGAGTAACTCCTCAGCATATCGGGTAATCCGAAATAGCCATTGGTCCAGGTCCTTTTTAATCACGGGTGTGTCACACCGCTCGCAGTGTCGATCCTCCCCCCAAACCTGTTCTCTAGCCAGGGTCGTATTGCACTGTGGACACCAATCAACGGGAGCTTTTTCTCGATAAGCCAGATCATTGGCGTAAAATTTGAGGAATAACCACTGCGTCCATCTATAATATTCGGGCAAACAGGTGATCGCTTCGCGCGTCCAATCAAACATTGCACCCATTGTTTTCAATTGTCCGCGCATGCGCTCCACATTGTCCAGCGTCCATTTGGCCGGGTGAATACCCCGTTGGATTGCAGCGTTTTCAGCGGGCAATCCAAAAGCATCAAAACCGATTGGAAACAGTACATTATGCCCCTTCATCCGCATATATCGCGCCCGAACATCAGAGGGAGCAATCGCATACCAGTGACCAATGTGGAGGTCGCCCGAAGTATAAGGCAACATAGTCAAAGCATAGTGCTTGGGGCGGCTGGAATCGATTTCACTGCGGTACAAACCCGTATCTTCCCAGCGTTGACGCCATTTTTTTTCAAGTGTAGCAAACTCGTAAGCCATTGAAATACAACTCCTAAGGATATAATCTTTGCAAAAGCCGAGGAAATGGAATCGTCTCGCGGACATGGGATAATCCGCATATCCACGCGACTGTACGCTCAATACCCAATCCAAAACCGGAATGTGGCACCGATCCATAGTGCCTGAGGTCCAGGTACCACTGGAACGGCGCCTCGTCAAGACCGTGTTCGGCGAGCTTCTGCCGTAAGACCTCCAGATCGTCCTCGCGCTGTCCCCCACCGACGATTTCTCCATATCCTTCGGGAGCCAACACATCCATACACAATGCCAGTTGAGAATCTTCCGGATCCCCCTTCATATAAAAAGCTTTGCAAGCTGCCGGATACCGATGCACAATCACGGGGCGATCGTGTGCATTGGCCAACACGGTTTCATCCTCAGCACCAAAATCCTCCCCCCAGGTGTGATTGCGACCCGCGTCTTTTAGCAACTCATGTGCATCCGAATAAGATATCCTGGGAAATGGTTTTTGCACCCGTTGTAGGGGCGCGAGATCGCGTTGCAAGGTCACAAGTTCAGACCGACAGGTTTCTATCACGCGCTGAACAACACAACAGATAAAGTCTTCAGCCAGATCCATATTACCCGATAGGTCCATATAGGCCACTTCTGGCTCGACCATCCAGAATTCAGTCAAATGACGCCGCGTCTTGGATTTCTCAGCGCGAAAGGTCGGGCCAAAACAGTACACCTTTCCAAAAGCCATAGCTGCTGCTTCCATATATAGCTGACCACTCTGTGTCAGATATGCTTTCTCATCGAAATAATCGGTTTCAAAAAGCGTGCTGGTACCTTCGCAGGACGACGGTGTAAAAATGGGCGCGTCAATAAGTGTGAAACCATTATTGTCGTAATAATCGCGGCAGGCTTTGACAATTTCGGCACGCACGCTTAAAATGGCGTACTGGCGCGATGAGCGCAGCCACAAATGGCGATGATCCATCAAAAATGCCGTACCGTGTTCTTTGGGCGTAATCGGATAATCCTCTGCGCGATGCACAATTTCGATATCGCTGACGCCAATTTCAAAGCCGATGGGTGAACGCGCATCGGCCCGAACCACACCCGTCACGCGCAGGGACGACTCTTGCCCCAGGTCTGAAGCCTGTTCAAAGACGTCTGGCGGTACATCGCCCTGAAAGACCACACACTGAATCGTACCAGAGCCATCTCTGATCTGAAGAAAGTGCAATTTTCCACTTGATCGTTTGTTGTACAGCCATCCCTCGATCACAACTTCTTTATCTTCCCATGCACTTACGTCGTTTATCCTGATGATATCTGGCATATATATTTCCCTGAGAGTAAAAAACGAAAGACGACCGGGTATCACTTGCTTGCCCACCGATCGCCTTGTGTTTTTTTTCGCGTGTATGCAAATCTCACGATCTTCGGGGCGCGCGTTGCCTACCCTGCTGATTTGAATCACCATTGGGTTTATCGATAAGTACTTTGCGGCTCAGTCGAATTTTGCCCTGATCGTCGATAGCGATCACTTTGACCTGAACTTTTTCGCCTTCACTGAGTACGTCGTTTACCTTGCGCACCCGGTGATGTTCAAGCTCGGAAATATGGCAAAGCCCATCCTTACCCGGCAATATTTCGACAAAGGCGCCAAAGTCCGTGATCCGGCGCACTGTGCCATCATAGATTCGCCCAACCTCTGGCTCTTCGACGAGAGCTTCAACCATACCCATTGCGGTTTCACCGGCTTGCGCATCTAAAGAGGTGACCGTAACCAGTCCATCATCCTCAACTGAAACCGTCGCGCCTGTCTCTTCAATACTGCGAATGGTCTTCCCGCCCGGACCAATAACCGCACCGATTTTTGCGGGATCAATCCGGATAGACAAAATGCGCGGCGCGTATTCCGACAAGCTCGTTCTCGGCGCAGAAATAGCTTCTTCCATAAGATCGAGAATATGATTTAATGCGTCTCGGGCGCGAGCAAATGCCGTATTGAGAATCTCAAAACTTATACCGCCGATCTTAATATCCATCTGGATCGCAGTCAGACCCGATCGCGTTCCCGCTATTTTGAGGTCCATATCGCCCAAATGATCTTCTTCGCCTAAAATATCTGTGAGAACCGCCCACTGATCCCCTTCCATGACCAGCCCTACACCAGCCCCGGCAACATGGCTTTTAATGGGCACGCCCGCATCCATCAAAGCGAGAGAACCGCCACACACCGTGGCCATTGAAGAAGAACTGTTGGATTCTAAAATCTCGGAAACCAGCCGGATCGTATATGGAAAATGCTCTTCACTGGGCACAACAGGCTCAAGTGCCTTTTCGGCCAAAGCACCGTGACCGACTTCACGACGGCCGGGCGCTGCGATCCGCCCCGTTTCACCTACACTGTAGTTGGGAAAGTTGTAATCGAGCATAAAGCTCTTAAACGATTTGCCTTCGAGATCATCTACCATTCGGGTGTCCATCTTGCTCCCGAGCGTCGCAATGCACAAAGCCTGCGTCTGCCCGCGCGTAAAAATAGCGGACCCATGTGCGCGAGGCAATACACTCAGATCGATGTCAATGGGCCGTACCTGGTTGAGGTCGCGTCCATCAATGCGCTGATTTTCCGCAAGGATCATCGCGCGCATATCCTTTTTGATCAATCGATCTATCTCGCCGCCAATTTCATCGTCTTCAAAGTCTTCGGCGAGTGCTTCTCGCACCTCGGCGCGAATCGCGAATAACGTCTCTGCACGCGCCAACTTATCCGGCATGCGATTGGCTGCGTGAATCTGCTCTGAAGCGCGTTCGGCAACAGCAGTGACAAGCGTTTCGTTTTCTTCAGGCTCGTCGTAAGACCGCTTGGCTTTCCCAACGCGCGCAACCAGATCATCCTGTAATTCAATCAGTTGTACAATGCCTTGATGGGCGACGCGCAGTGCTTCTACGACATCACCGTCAGCTACTTCGTGAAAATCGCCTTCAACTGAAATAATGGACTCGCGATTGCCCGAAACCATCAGGTGGACATCGCTTTCTTCGAGTTGGGTAAGTGTGGGGTTGACCACAAATTCTCCATCGACTCGCCCAACACACACAGCGCCGATGGGACCGTCAAACGGAATATCAGAAATGCACAGTGCAGCCGACGCACCTGTCATCGAGAGCACTGCAGGATCGTTTTCACCATCAAAAGACAATACAGTGACATAAACCTGCGTTTCAAAGTCATAAGCTCCCGGGAATAGGGGCCTGATTTGATGATCAATCAAACGCGCATGCAATTTCTCCGTTGTTGAAGGTGCCCCTTCTCGCTTAAAAAAGTTGCCGGGAATGCGCCCCCCAGCATACATCTTTTCGCGATAATCGACTTGAAGCGGAAAAAAATCAAAATCCGAAGGTTTGTTATCGGAAACGGCAGCCACCAGCACAATGGTTTCACCGTACTGCATCCACACCGCCCCATGTGACTGTTTGGCCACCCGACCCGTTTCAATGGTCGTCCGCTGACCATTGAAACGGGTCGGGTGGCCAAACAGTCACATGGGGCGGTGTGGATGCA
>JAPOXY010000137.1:0-4310 GCA_026706845.1 Gemmatimonadota bacterium | reverse complement strand
CGCCCCATGTGACTGTTTGGCCACCCGACCCGTTTCAATGGTCAGCGGACGACCGGCATATTCAAGCTCTACTTTTGCTATCATTCTATCTCCTCTATTTACCTAAAAACACATCTATTCCAGTGCTCTGACAAAAAGGCCAGAGATACAACCAACTGCTGGAATACCTGAAAAAAACTCAACCGCGAATATCCAGTGCCGCAATCAAGCTACGATAACCTTCTAAATCTATGCGCCGCAAATACCGCAACAGACGGCGGCGACGCCCAACCAGTTTGAGCAGTCCTCGACGCGAGTGATGATCTTTCTTGTGGGTTTGAAAATGTTCAATGAGTTGTACAATACGCTCTGTAAGTTGCGCAATCTGGACTTGTGGCGATCCTGTATCGCCTTCTTTGCGCCCGTATTGTGCGATCAACTCTGCCTTCTTTTCTTTTGTTAACGCCAAAATTTACCTCCATCAGTATGATGCCGCAAAAGCATATCTTCCGCGGTCTGTATATCTGCTTTGATCTGTTCGATTAAAGCCTCTTTGCTACTAAATTCACGCTCGCCGCGAATGCGATACAAAATCTCAACGGGTAAAATTTTTCCATAGAGATTTTGTGAAAAATTGAGCAAATGTACTTCGCAACGCGCTGACTGCCCCCCAAATGTAGGGCGTTTGCCGTAATTGACAACGGCGATATAGGGCTGATCCAGCCTGGCAACACCCGCATAAACCCCCGGAGACGGCAAGAGTTTTCCCGGCGTTTCAAACAGGAGATTGGCAGTGGGAAAACCAAGTGCTCTACCCCGCTTTTCTCCCTCTACCACACGCCCCCACAAGGGGTAAGGGTGTCCCATAAGCTGAACAACCGCATCCATGTCCCCTTTCAGGAGTGCGTTGCGAATGCGGGTACTGCTCACGGGTTTTTCGGCGATGCACACAGCAGGTGGAGAAAAAACAGAAAAACCAAACTGTTTTCCCAACCTTTTCATCGTCTCAAACCCACCCTGGCGCTCCCTTCCAAAACCGTGGTCATAACCTACAATCACAGACCTGGCGCTGAGTTTATCAACCAGAAAGCATTTGACAAATGCCTCGGGAGACAACTGCCGGAGTGCGTCATCAAATCCAACAACAGCCAGAATATCCACTCCCAAAGAGGCGAGACAATACTGTTTCTCCTCAAGCGATGTCAACACCCCGGGAGCATCGGGACCGTCGATAAACTGGCGGGGATGTGGATCAAAAGTGACAACAACAGATGTACCCCTACGCGCCCGTACCATATCGGTCATAGCTTCAATGACAGAGACATGGCCGATGTGAATGCCGTCAAATGTTCCAACAGTGACCACCGGGTGAGCAAGCGCAACCGGTTCTTCAAGCGTTATGGTGCGCATCATCAATTCTGGATCACGCGAATAGGCTTCAAGACGCCCTCGACGATATGACCGAGACCGAGCAAAATACCCCGGGAATTTTGCACTGTCACAATATCCTGGACATCTGATAAAATATCGGTCACGGGATTGCCATTTGAAAAACGCCCCTGCTGTGCCTCTGTCAGACAAACCGATGACAGATCAGATAAAACAGCGTGGGGATTGACCAACACGTCAGAAATACTCTCTACACGCTCGAGTTCATAAATCGCAACACATTGCCCCAATCCAATACTCCCCACCGCAGTTCTGCGAAGCGTTGATAGATGAGCACCACATCCAAGCTGTTTGCCAATATCGTCTGCAAGCGACCGAATATAAGTGCCTTTAGAACAATGTACGTTCAGGTGCAAGAGCGGCGGCGCATAAACCACAATATCGAGCTTATGTACGCACACATTACGCGCAGGACGTTCAACCTCAATACCTCTTCGGGCGAGGTCATAAAGCCTGCGCCCCCCCATGCGGATGGCCGAATACATAGGCGGAACCTGTGCAATCGCCCCCCTGAATTCGGTAACAGCGGCCTCGACTTGTGCATAATCGGCAGGAATATCCCCCGATCTACTGGTAACCACACCATCGGCATCGAGAGAATCGGTCGTCATCCCCAAACGCACAACCGCACGATATTGTTTATTGCCGTCCGTAATATAGGAACTCAAGCGCGTATAAGCTCCCAGACAAAGTGGCAAAACGCCCGTTGCCAGGGGATCAAGAGTACCTGTGTGCCCTACTTTTTTGATCCCAAAGTGCTTACGCACCCGACTGACGACATCTTGAGAGGTCCAGCCAGCGGGTTTGTCTATACAAAGAAAGCCGTTTATGGGCACCACCTATGTGTCGAGACTATTGAGCAATTCCTCGATTCTCGCGCCCTGTGTGAAGGAATCATCCCAGGCGAAAACCAACTCGGGCACGTGTCGCAGTTGAACGCGCTGAGCGAGCGCACGGCGCAAGAAAAACATTGCCCCCATCAGGCGCTCGAGCACCTGTGTTTGCGATCTGGAGCCGCTCATCACACTGACATAGACCCTGGCTGTGCGCAGGTCACGAGACATCGTGACAGCTGTAATAGTGACTTCGGACAGACCGGGGTCACGGGTTTCCGTATGCAAAATTTCACTCAGGGCAACCTGAATGGCTTTTCCCACACTTTCCGGCCGATAAGATGGCATATCAGAGCAACTCCAACGAATAATCTACCACAATAAGGCGATCTTCTCGCTCGATGAAATTGACTACCTTTGACAATATCTGATTGGCATACCGCGAGTCGTTGGCAACTGTTGCAACACCTAATTGTGCTCTTTGCCAGCGGTCATTATCGCCCAGTTCAGAAACAGATACATTGAATTTGTTGCGCGTGCGCGCCGTGATGCTCTTGAGCACGCTGCGTTTCTGTTTCAGCGAGGCGCATTCGGGCAAATACAGATCGAGATGACAAAAACCAATGGTCATTAGATCGAGCGGGTAGTTTCAACGAGTTCGTAAGTTTCAATAACATCGCCGACTTTGACATCGTTAAAATTTTCGATACCAATGCCGCATTCAAAACCGTTTTGCACTTCGCGAACATCATCCTTAAAACGCCGCAAAGACCCAATACGGCCTTCGTAAACAATAACGCCATCGCGCAAAACGCGCGCATTGGTCGTGCGGTGGATGAGTCCTTGAGAAACAAGACATCCGGCAATCGTCCCAACACTCGGCACCTGGAAAAGCTCGCGGACCTGCGCTTCGCCCTGTACATTTTCTTCAATTTTGGGTGCCAACAATCCAGAAAGGGCAGCGCGAATGTCTTCGACGACTTCGTAAATTACGCGATACAAACGGATATCAACGCGTTCTCGTGCCGCGACCTCTCTTGCATTTGCATCGGGACGCACATTAAATCCGATGATAATGGCATCAGAGGCTGATGCGAGCAAAATGTCAGATTCAGAGATAGCACCTACACCGCGGTGAATCACCGATAAATGCACTTCTTCGTGTTCAATTTGCAATAATGCGTCTTGCAAAGCCTCGACAGACCCATCGACATCGCCTTTAATAATCAGACGCAATTCCTCCATATTGCCCGTCTCAATCTGGGTGTGAATGTCGGACAATGATACCCGACGTACCCGATGAAATTCTTGTTCGCGCCTGAGTTGCTGCCGTTTCTGGCTGATATCGCGGGCTTCGCGCTCATTTTCAACGACATGAAAAGTATCCCCTGCCTGGGGCAACCCGGCCAGACCGAGAACTTGAACCGGCCGAGAAGGTCCTGCTGTTGTCACGGATATACCACGCTCATCGAGCATTGCGCGGACGCGCCCACTGAACATGCCTGTAATAAACGGATCACCGACTTGTAACCTGCCTTCTTGCACGAGCACTGTTGCAACATTTCCCCGTCCGCGGTCGAGTTTTGATTCTACAATGGTGCCTTTGGCGCGCTTATCGGGATTGGCCACAAGTTCGAGCATTTCTGTTTCAAGAGCCAGCAACTCGAGCAAAGCATCGATATTTTGTCCAGTTTTGGCGGAAATTTCGCAGACTTGAACATTACCGCCATAATCCTCTACGATGACATTGTGCTCGGTCAATTCCCGTTTGATTTTGTCGGGATCGGAAGTTGGCAAGTCAATTTTGTTAATTGCCACGACGAGGGGCACGTTGGCCGCTTTGGCATGATCAATGGCTTCTACTGTTTGTGGCATCACACTATCATCTGCCGCCACGACCAGAACGACGACATCAGTTACGCTGGCACCCCTGGCACGCATCGCCGTAAAAGCTTCGTGCCCCGGCGTATCGAGAAAACAGATTTCACGACCATCACCGAGCTCAACGTGATATGCACCAATATGCTGCGTGATACCGCCAGCTTCACC
>JAPOXY010000136.1 GCA_026706845.1 Gemmatimonadota bacterium | reverse complement strand
ATCTAAAAAGAGTGTGCCATCTTTGGCCAGTTCTATCTTGCCCAGCCTGCGAGAAACTGCACTGGTAAAAGCCCCTTTCTCGTGACCAAACAGCTCACTATCGATCAGCGTTTCAGGCAGTGCACCGCAGTTGACCTGTATAAAAGGCCCATCTCTATGGGCACTGTGTTCGTGTAATATCCGTGCAGCTAATCCCTTGCCCACCCCCGTCTCACCCAGAAGCAGCACCGTCATATCAGTGGATGCCACCTCTATGAGTTTGCTTTGAAACTGTTGCAAAGCCTTGCTCTGACCAATAAACTCGTTATCCCTCAGACTGTTGAGGGGAGTAGTCAGAGCCTCAATACGCGGATCTGGCTCTACTGAGATTTGCACCTGTGCTATCTCTGAGTAATTGAGGTCGCGATCTACAGCCCTGACCTGAAAGGTGTATACCCCTGGCGGCAAGTCCCGGTAATGCGCCCGCATTTTTCGGGTTGCCGGTTGCCAGTTGGAATCGTATCCCTTCAGGCGATAGATATAGAGCATGTCGCGGGGATGCGTGGAAAAACTCAGACCCTTGTACTCGAAAATCACATTCTGGTCTGTCTTAGATACAATGACTTCCTCCAGGTTCTCATAGACCTGATCGGCGATGACCTGAAGCAGGCGAATCTGAGGTGGCGTTTGTCCCTGACGGTAGCGTATGATAGACCCCATGGTCGTGCCAAAATAGAAGTTTCCGTCGCGATCTTCGAGTATCTGAGAAACCGGTGCTATATGCGGTGACTTGATGGTTTGAAAATGCTGACCATTGTAGTGAGCCACACCGCCTTCTGTGCCGAGCCAGAGGTGGCCTTGTGAACCTTCAAATAAGCAACGGATGCGGTTGTTCGGCAGACCGTCTTCAGTCGTGAAGGTCTGGAAGGTGCGACCATCAAAGTGGCTGAGACCGCTCAAAGTGGCGATCCACAGGTTGCCAGCCTGGTCTAAGAGCAGGTCAGTGACCTTGTGGTCTATCAGTCCATCTTCAATCCCATAAAATTTAAGGCCATCTTTGGGATGCCAGCGTGCCAGACCCCAGTCGCCAACAGAGAAATTTTTGCAGGCCAAATGAAAATAGACCTCGCCGTCGTGCCCGGCAATCACAGTGCCAATGCGGTCAAGAAAATGTTTCTTTTTATCTTCGAAAAAAATGGTTTGAAACTCCTCACTTTGCTGGTAAATGAGCCTCAATGGGCTAAAAGCCATTTTGCTTTTACTATGCCCGGTTTCCCAATGACCGAAAAGCAATTGTCCTTGCGAGTCCTGAGCTATTGCACAAACACTGTTTTCGTCTAAACCTGCGATTTCTATTTTTTTTAGTTTCTGATTTTCGTAGCGGAACAGGCCATTGAGGCCGCCGAACCATAGATACCCTTCGTGGTCCTCGTAGATAGAGAAACAACTGTCGATATCATAGCCATCCTCAGTGCCTACAAAGGCAAAGCGCTCACCATCAAAGCGAAAGACGCTACTCATCGGATCGGAGTACAGGGGAGATATACACCCAACCCATATATCACCGTGTCTGTCTTGCACGATCTGCGAGAACTCGTTCGGCTCGTTGGAAAGCACCTTACCGAGGTCAAAAACGCTGATACTATGCGCATCGTAGAGCACCACGCCGCTCCAGGTGGCGAACCAATACCGATGATCGCGATCCTGATACACGGATTTAACTGCCGGATGCGACAGGCCATCGGCAAGGGGAAACTCGCTGAACCCATCACTGTCCTGATAGAGCACCCCTTCTGAAGTGCAGAGCCATATTCGCCCTTCTCGATCACACTGAATTTTGCGCAGGCTACCTTCCAAATCGACCTGAACAGATTGGAAAGCACCATCGACATAGCACCTGAGTCTATCTCGATGTCCAAACCGACCAATCCACACCTTGCCGGTATGGTCCGTGTCCACGACATAGGCAGTCCCATCTGAAGCAAAACCCTCTTTCTTAACATAGCGGTGGAAGGATGTGCCATCGAAGCGGATGAGACAGTTAAAGCCAAACCACAGATGACCTTCGAGATCCTGGGTCATACCCCAACAAAAATTGTGCCACTCAGGAGAAGGCGGCTGCTCGTAATTCTGGAGATAGAGGGGAACCATGTCGCGGAAAGCAGTTCCATCGTAATACCCCAGGGTACGGCTGCCACCGAACCATATACGTCTCTGATGATCTTCGTAGATGCACTGAACAGCACGATCTGCAATGCCCTCGTCCTCCAAATAGTGGAAATCTGTTCCGTCATACCAACAGACCCCATTTGCTGTACTGAACCACAGTCGATTCTGACTGTCTTGTAAAATAAAATAAATACGATCATCAATAAGACCGTCCTGTTGGGTAAATGTCTGGAACTCATCTCCATCGAAGCGACTGACGCCATTGTCCCATGTGGCGAACCAGATACACCCCTCGCTGTCTTCGGCAATGTGTTCAACGCGCAGCCCGGCAAGGCCGCTATCAAGAGAATATGTCCGCCAGATACCCGTGCGTTCAAGTGGTTTGATCATATCAAGATCTCTCGGTGATATATAATCGCTTCCATTTTTTAAAATAAATAACTCAAGTTGTGTGGCATAAAAGTAAAAATAAAGAGGATCAAAGCCCTTGCGGGTAACCGCGGGAATCTGCTCAGGTATCAGCCTATGTAGTACCAGCCGTTTCAATGCGTTTTCAGTTTTTCATTTGCGCCTTATATGTTACAGATGAGATATTTCATACGGTTTTCAAAAAAGTAAAAAAAGTAAAAAGTAAAAGAAAGTAAATTCGATATTTTTTTCAGCTAAAATTTTAAGACAGCACCCTTTTTCAACGTGGATTTTCTGCTGTATTTCGAATATCTTTAACATGGCCGTTGACAACCGCGTTTCTTTATCCATACCATTAAATCCATGAGGTTTGCATGACAATCCCAGAAAGAATAGATGAATTTCTCAAGGGAAAAGCATTCGGCGTTGTCGGCGCATCGCGAGACCGGGCAAAATACGGCAACAAGATCTTGCGGTGTTATCTACAGCACGGATTGACCGCTTATCCCGTAAACCCCAAAGAAACAGAAATCGAGGGACAACCCTGTTTCCCCGATATAGATTCACTCCCCGAACCCGTTCACGGCATCTCAATAATCACGCCGCCCCCCGTGACAGAAACCATAATCCCCCAAGCTTCCAAGGCAGGCATTCAACACGTATGGATGCAACCCGGTGCTGAGAGCACAAACGCAATTTCAATGGGAGAAAAATTGGGACTTTCGGTCATCGGCGACGGTTCGTGTCTGCTCGTCGTATTGGGCTATCGAGAAGATGGATGAAAAAAATGAAACTCTGCGCACTCTTATGCTGTTGTCTATTCGCTATTGGGCTTTGTCAAGCCAACGACAGAATTGAAACAGCCAAAGCGCAGACATATCAAGCCATTGACCTGCACCCATTGCGAGATGGGATGAGCCACTGGCGCAAGCGATACGGACGTGACCGCAACGACCCGATGTACGATCCCACGCAAATTGTCCATATTGCCGAAAACATGCTCACTTACCAGAACGCAGATGGTGGTTGGCCCAATAATGTAGATTGGCAGGCGCAGATCGCCCCCGATACAGTCAGAGCGATCAAAGGCGAACGGCGGATGGTCAGCACATTTGACAATCACAACACGTTCTCACAGATCGATTATCTGGCAAAGGTGTACATCGCGACTAATCTGGCGCAATATCGCAATGCAGTTGAACGGGGGCTGGACTATATATTCCGCGAGCAATACCCCACAGGTGGATGGCGTGGTTGGGATGTAGATGCCATTACATATAATGATGGCGTAATGATTGGCATAATGACCCTGTTGAAAGATATCGCAGACCGCAAGCCCCAGTTCGCATGGGCAAGCGATGAACTACACGCCAAAGCCAGAGCCGCACTGCACCGGGCAATTGATGTAACCCTGAAATGTCAGATCGTCGTCAAAGGCAAAAAAACGGGATGGTGTCAGCAACACGACCATATAACTTATAAACCCGTAAAAGCGCGCACTTATGAACTGCCGTCCATTACAGCGGGACAAACGGCGAAGATCGTGCATTTTTTAATGCGCATTGAAAATCCGAGCACCGAAATAATAGATGCAATCGAAAGTGCAGTACAATGGTTTCAAGAGGCAAAAATAGAAGGCATTCGACTCAAACGCATCGAAATAGACCCCACGCGCTTCAGAAATCACACCGCGACCACAGACCTGGTCGTTGTCAAAGACCCGGACGCACCGCCTCTGTGGGCGCGTTTTCACGAAATAGGCACAAACCGCCCCTTCATGGCCAACCGGGACGGCAACAAAGTATATTCTCTATCAGAAGTCGCCCTGGAAAGGCGCACCGGATATGCGTGGTATGGGTACTGGCCCGCACGAATTTTGGAAAAAGATTATCCCAGATGGAAAAATAAAAACAGGAGACAGCAATGATCTATAGAACATTTGGCAAAACCGGATGGCGCGTTTCCGTCGTAGGATTGGGAACGTGGAATCTGGGCAACCAGTGGGGCGAGTTAAGCGATCAGGAGGCAACCGATATTATATTAGCCGCGATTGACAATGGCATGAACCTGCTGGACGCCGCCGAATCTTATGGCATCCCCAACGGCATGAGCGAATTGCGCATCGGCAAAACCCTGACCCCATCCATGCGCGACAAACTGATCATCGTGAGTAAAATCGGCAACTGGGGAAGCCGCACTGGAGCGCCTGTGCCAAAGACCGGCGTTGATGCCATTCGCCTGTGCGGACACGCCTGCCTGGGCCGCATGCAAACCGACCGGATCGACGTCATGTTATGCCATGAAGGTAGCATTGAAGACCCAACCGTGTACATCGAAGGCTTTGATATCCTGTGCGAAGAGGGATTTGTCCGCACCTATGGCATCTCGACAAATAGTCTGGATGTCCTGAAAAACTTCTACGAAATATCGAACGGCGTCTGCGCCGTAGTAGAAGTAGATTACTCACTCATCAACCGCAAACCAGAAGCGGGATTCCTCGATTACTGCATAGAAAAAAATTTGGGCATCCTCGTACGAGGCCCATTGGCCAAAGGCGTCTTATCTGGCAAATACAACCGCGAAAGCGTATTTGCCGACACTGTGCGCGACGACTGGAACCCGGGACAATCCGATCGCGAAGAATACGAAGACATGCTCGACAAGCTGGAAGCCATCAGACAAACCATTGGAGACGATTCAAAGCTCGTGGAAACCGCTCTCCGGTATGTCATCTCGCACAAATCCAATCCCGTCGTCATCCCCGGCGCAACAAAAGTCGAGCAAGTAATAGACAATGCGCGAGCAGGTGCCGCCTTACTGGATGAAGACCTGTATCGGAAATTGGGGAATATTGAAGGAAACATCTAATGCAAACACGGGTTCCTTTTGAAAAATTAAAAGACGCATTTGTCGCGGCACTCCTGAAAGCGGGATTGTCGAAGGACCGCGCAAAATTATGCGGGCGATTATTCGCAGAAAATCAGCGCGACGGTGTCTATTCCCACGGACTGAACCGATTTCCCGGGCTACTGGCAAAACTGAGCGAAGGGCGATTAGACGGCACAGCCGAACCCGAATGCGTAAAAGCGCTCGGCGTCTTAGAACAATGGGATGGCAAAATGGGAATAGGGCTGGTCAATGCACATCTCGCAATGGGACGCGCAATAGAAATCGCAAAAGCAAACGGCATGGGATGTATAGGCTTGCGCAACACCAATCACTGGATGCGCGCCGGAGCTTATGGCCTGCAAGCCGCCGACGCGGGATGCATCGGCATGTGCTGGACCAACACAACCCCGCTCATGCCGCCCTGGGGCGCAACGGAAAAACGCATTGGAAACAATCCCATGACAATGGCCATCCCCAGAAAAGGAGGGCACATCCTCCTGGACATGGCGATGAGCCAGTATTCCAATGGCAAACTGGAAGTCTTACAAGCGCGAGGAGAAACCCTGCCTATCGCCGGAGGATTTGATACAGAGGGCAACCTGACCTGCGACCCCGGCGCCATCCTCGATTCAAAACGCGCACTTCCAATAGGCTACTGGAAAGGATCGGCACTCGCTATCGTACTCGACACCCTCGCCGCGCTATTATCAGCCGGTCAAACAACGCACGACATTGGCGCACAGGGCGATGAACACGCCGTATCGCAAACCTATATTGCAATTGACGTCACGTCATTAAACGGACGTGAACTGTGTGAACGCATTGTAAACGGCATCATTGACGACCTGCATGAAGTTCACGAATCCGCGCGCTATCCCGGCGAAGGCATGTTGCGGATACGACGCGAGAGTCTGGAGAAAGGGGTGGTAGTAGAGGAGGATCAGTGGGAGGAATTATTGAGGATATAACCATTTTTCAGGAGCATTTTTATGTCTAACCCATTATTACCCACGACCAATGCCGACGGTTTGCCCGTCGCGCCCATGAGTGAAGAGCAGAAATACACATTTGACCTGAAGGGATGGATCTCTTTGCCCGGCTTGCTCAGTGAAGAAGAACTCATCCCCATACGCGAACACCAGATGAAATTCCTGAACGAAAGCGAAACACTGCCCCCTGACGAACGCGACAATCACGGCGGCGCATCGCAAATACTACTCGACCACCCGGCTGTGGTCGGTGTATTAAACGAAATTATCTCACATCAGGCACTGGCAACCGAAGACTGCTACGGATTTCGGTTCGACCATACGTACACCAGCCATAGACGAGCCGGTCACGACAACTTTCGCCCCCATGGCGGAGGTGGATACTTCAACTTCTGCGGCAACTCGCACATCTATCAAATGCAACCCGGAAAAATCCACGCGGGATTGATCCGCGTCGTCTGGGAATTAAATGAAGTGCGAAAAGGCGACGGCACCATGTTCTTATCGGGCAGTCACAAAGCCGCATTCCCGCGCCCCGAAACCCTGAGTGGACGCGAAAGCGACCTGTGGGACACGTATTCATGCGTTGCGGGATCCGCACTGATCTTCACCGAAGCCCTGTGTCATACCGGCACAAAATGGGGCAACGAAGAATGGGATCGGTTGAGCCTATTCACCTGTTACAACACCGTAAATGCAAAATGGGGCAAAGGATGCCCGCCGCCTGAAGTCATTGCCGCCATGCCCCCAAAGCGCCAAACTCTGTTCCGCGGCGTCTGGCATGGCATGCGCGAAATACCAAATGTGAATAAATACTACGACGAAGCAAATATCGGACGGTACGCAGGATAAAAAACAGGAGCAAACCATGAACGTATTGATCACCTCGGGCAAAACAGCACTATCCCGGGCACTATCAGCGGATCTGACAAACGAGCACAACGTCGTCCTGACCGATCTCGTGGCAGTAGAAACAGATTGCGACTTTGTTAAATGCGAACTCGGGCACGAAGGAGAAACCGAAGCCCTCGTACAGGGAATGGACGCCATCGTGCACCTCGCGGAACTGCCCGAAGAACTGAAAAATGACGAACGGGAAATAGACTTTCAGACCCGATGTACTTATAACATCATGCACGCGGCACGGGAGAAAAACGTCCCCCATGTCATCTATATCAGTTCCCTCAGCTTATTCGCGTCATGCGACCCCAACTGGAACGTCACAGAAGTCTGGGCACCGCGACCCACAACAGAATCGGCACCCATGGCGCGCTATCTGGGTGAATTTACCTGCCGGGAATTTGCACGCGAGCACTCAGTCCGCGTAACCTGCTTGCGATTTGGAGATATAGACGGCGATGGCGACACAGCATTGACAACAGAAGACGCGGTAAAAGCCATCGGCCAAGCACTGGTAAAAAACGGACCCATGTGGCAGGTATTGCACGTACAATCAGACGTTGAAAATGCCCGGTTCCCTACAAACCAGGCAAAGCAAACACTGGGACTTTAATAACGAGGTAAACATGAAAGTCGTAATCTACGGAAGCAATGGCCAGTTGGGACCGCATGTGGTAAAGGCTCTGGAAGGACATGTAGATCTGCGCTTAACCGACCTGGAGCCTTATGACACCCCGCATGAAATGATGATCGTCGATGTATCAGACCCCGATGCGGTCGCACGCGCGGCAGAGGGCATGGACGCAATCATCAACCTATCCGTCTTGCGTCCCCACCGACAGATCGCCTTTGATGTCAACACCCTGGGGTGTTACAACATCATGCGCGCAGCAGTCGCACACGGAATCCCGAGGGTCATCAACACAGGACCGCACTTCACCGTACAGGGCGCACCTTATGAGGCACTGGATTACAACATCGGTCCCGATGTCCCTCCCAAACCCAGCACAAATCTATACGCCCTATCAAAGGGCCTGGGACAAGAAATCTGCCGAATCTTTGCCGAGCAGAGCGATGTCTATGTACTGTGTTACTTATTCTACATCTTCTGCTACCACGACGACCTGTCAAGACCCGGCCTGAACCGCCCGTTCCTCGTAACCTGGCGCGATGCATCAGCCTCATTCTTACCGGGCCTGACCATCGACCTCAAAACACTGCCCTCGCAATGCGAAGTCTTCAACATCTTTGCAAATCGACCGCACCAGAAATTCTCAAACGAAAAAGCAAAACGCATTCTGGGATGGCAACCAAAGGATGATCTGTCCCATACTTATACAAAGGAAAACACAAAATGAAAATCCGACCCGACCTCGTTCCAGAGACCGAGCGGAACAACCTCGAAGTCATCCAACTCACGGATGAAACGGTCCCCTCATCACACATCTACATGGAAGCGCAGATCTTCACGCCCGACTCCCAGCGGCTAATCATTCACCGGTCTGCACATCCCCACGGCTCTGACCCGAAGGACCCCGAGCACCAATTCCTCATCTGCGACCTCGAGGACCATTGCAGCTTAACGCCCATCACCACCGAACTCGGAACCACGGGACCATCCATCTCCCCCGATGGCGAATGGCTATACTACTTCGTCAACGAAACAGAACCCGGAGGCGGACGCCTGACGCTCAAACGCGTCAAAATGGACGGAACAGAACGCGACACCATCTATGTCCTGGACCACGCCATACCCGACACCGACTTCAGATTGAGCCGACCATATCCCCTCTCGACAATCTCATCCGACGGCAAGCGCATCGCGATCTCGGGATTCCTCGGCGACGGCAAAACCGCAGGCGCGCCCTGGGGCCTCCTCGTCTTTGAAATTGAAAAACCATCTGTACGCCTGATCTTTCACGGACCCTCCTGGTGCAACATCCACCCACAATACACGCGCCAAACAGACCCTATCGCCTCCCACGACATCATGATCCAGGAAAACCACGGCAACACCGCATCTCCCGACGGCAACGTAGAAACGCTCGTCAGTGGACAGGGCGCAGACATCCACCTGATCCGTGACGACGGCACCGCACTGCGCGACTTTCCCTGGGGACGAGACGGAAATGAATTCTGCCAGGGGCATCAATGCTGGCAGGGACAAAGCGACATCGCCATCACCAGCACGAGCACACGCGAACCCGCTGAAAGACAACTCATCTCCGGACGCGCCGCGCCTCACGTCGGCGATGAAGGCATCAACACCCCGGGCGGCTGGCGAAACGACCTGTCCCGATCCTTCGACACGCCCGACTTCTGCCACTTCGCAACAGACATCAACGGAACGCGATTAATCACAGACGCAGGTCCAATAGACGCGGGCGGAGCGGTCTGGCTATTCGACCTCCCCGAAGAAGAGGAAGACGCCCTCGCAAACGCGCGCAAAGTCGCGGACCCCGGATCGTCCTGGCAAAAAAACACACACATCCACCCCTTCCTCTCCCCGGATGGACAGTCGGGCTTCTTCAACTCCGATGAAAGCGGCATATTACAGGCGTATATGGTGCGCGGTTGGTCTTAAACAAAACTAAAAGGAGATACCAAATTGATTCCCCGACAAGTGCTGTTTGGCAACCCAGAAAAATCCATGGCCCGAATCAGTCCCGATGGCGAGTACCTGAGCTACCTCGCGCCAGTGGAGGGCGTCTTGAACGTCTGGATCGCCGCAGTAGAAGACCCTGACTCAGCTAAACCGATCACCAATGACAAAGAACGCGGCATCCGCCTCTACAACTGGACCTATGATGGCCAGCACATCCTGTACTACCAGGATGCCAAAGGCGATGAAGACTGGCACGTGTACGCGACGAATATCACCACAGGCGAGACCCGAGACCTGACGCCCTTTGAAAAAGTCAACGCGCAGATTCTCTCAGTCAATGAAAAGACGCCCAACGAAATCCTGATCGGCATCAACAACCGCAATCCGCAGCTACACGACGTCTATCGAATCGCGCTTTCCACCGGCGAGCGGACCCTGGTCGAAGAGAATCCGGGCTTTGTCTCTTACCTGTTCGACAACGACGACCGCACGCGCTTTGCCATGACATTTTCGCCGACCGGAGGACAGGAGATCCTCCAAAGGGATGAGAGCAACCAGTGGCAACCCTTCATAGAGGTTCCCAACACCGACGCCCTGACGACCTATCTGACCGGCTTCGACAAATCAAACCAGATCCTCTATATGATCGACAGCCGCAAGCGAAACACGGCCGCCTTATTCACCCTCGACCTGGCGTCCGGCAGACAAGAACTGGTAGCCGAGAACGACCGCGCGGATGTGGGTGGGATGTTGGTTCATCCGACAGAGAAACACGTACAAGCCGTATCGTTCATTTACGACCGCAACCGCTGGCATGTGCTGGACCCGGCGATTCAAGAGGACATGGATTACTTGCACGCGGTGGAAGACGGTGAATTGTCCATCACCAGCCGCACGCTCGACGACCGCTTGTGGACAGCGGCCTACGTCCTGGACAACGGGCCGGTCAAATACTACCTGTACGACCGCACCAGAAAGCAGGCGAATTACCTGTTCAGCAACCGCACGGACCTGGACGAGTACCAACTGGCCAGGATGCATTCCCTGACCATCAAATCCCGCGACGGATGGAACCTGGTCAGCTATCTGACGCTCCCCCCCGACAGCGCTCCCGACGGCGACGCTCGGCCGAGCAATCCTGTACCGCTGGTTTTACTGGTTCACGGGGGTCCCTGGGGACGCGACATCTGGGGCTACAATTCGGAGCATCAATGGCTGTCGAACCGCGGTTACGCCGTACTGAGCGTCAACTTCCGCGGCTCGACCGGCTTCGGCAAAGAGTTCACCAACGCTGGCAATGGCGAGTGGGCCGGCAAAATGCACGACGACCTGATTGACGCTGTCAACTGGGCGATCCGTGAAAAGATCACGCAGCGCGACCAGGTGGCGATAATGGGCGGCAGCTACGGCGGATACGCGACCCTGGTCGGATTGACCTTCACGCCCGAGACATTCGTCTGCGGCGTCGATATTGTCGGCCCGAGCAACCTCGTCACATTGCTACAAAACGTGCCGCCCTACTGGATTCCAATCCTCCCAATGATGAAAGACCGCGTAGGTGACTGGACGACAGAAGAGGGCCAGCAATCCTTGCTCGCCAAATCGCCGCTTGCGCGTGTAGATCAGATCCAGCGACCTCTGCTGATCGGCCAGGGTGCCAACGACCCGCGCGTCAAACAAGTCGAATCCGATCAAATCGTCGAGGCGATGAAACAAAAAAACATTCCCGTGACCTACGTGCTTTATCCAGACGAAGGGCACGGATTCGCACGACCGGAAAACCGCTTATCGTTTTACGCCGTCGCTGAGGCGTTCTTATCCGAGCACCTGGGCGGACAGTTTGAACCGGTCGGAAAGGACTTTCAAGGATCGAAAATTCAGGTGCCAGAAGGAGCGGACCAGGTTCCCGGACTCCAGACGGCCCTGGCGTAAATGAGAACCACATGACAATCTCCCTCGACCCCATCCGCGACGATTTGATCGCCTGGGCGGAATCCCTCTACCTCCCGGACACTGGAGCCTTCCGCAACGGCGACACACCCGCGCCCAGCCTTCCGAGCACCCTCTTCATCACCTATATTTTATACAGCATAAACGCGCTCGACGCAGTCGCGCTTGACCGCGCAAAATGGATCGCCTGGATCCAATCGCAACAGAACGAGCAAGACGGATCCTTTGCCTTCCCACCCTCAAACAGGCGGGGAATCGCATTTTGGAACGCAGTTCGCGCACTCAATATGCTGGGTGCTCAGGTCCTGAAATTCCCCGACGACCAGCGCAGCGCAACAACCATCACCGGACTCCGCCAATGGTTCAAAACGTGGAAAGCATCCGGCGACACCCATCACGAAGTCCTCGCGCGCGTACCCATGCTCGTCAGCCATCCAGACCCCGCCTGGATCAACGCTTTCTTCGACGAACTCGCCGCACAACAGCACCCCGCGCTCGGAACATGGCCCGCTGAAGAACCCACCAACATCAGCCGCACATTTGCCTACAGTCTGATCTACACCGGAATGGACAAACTCCCACCGCAAGCTGAGAAAATCATAGATGCCATGCTAAATCTCCAGGAAGAGAACGGCTTCTGGCACGGACGCCCCAACTTTTCAACCATGGACGCGGTCTATCTCCTATCGCGACTGCCAAAAGCCACCGGGTGGCGAGAGGCAGAAGCAAACACCGCGCTACACCGCACAGCAGATGCGCTCATCCCCTATTACAAAGCACACGCAGAACGCGACAAGCAGGACACCCATCAATTCGCGGCCACCGTACAAACACTCGCCTTGCTATACGAAGCCTTGCCCCAGCGATTTGCAACATCGCACCCGTGGCGATTCGGATGGAGCAACAGGGCATTCTGGCAATGCCGCGTGATCAAAGAGAAACTGACCGTCCATCATTGACACACCGAAACAGGAGCACATCAACCATGAAAATCACCGACGTGGAAACCATCGTAATCAAAAACATCCAGCCCTATCGCGGGGGGCGATACTGGCTCTTTGTCCAGCTCATCACCGACGAAGGCATCGTGGGATTAGGCGAGCGACCCTCGGGAAATGCCACCAATCTGGACTCCCAAATCAGCCTCGTCAAAAACCTCTGCCAGCAATTCGCCATCGGCACAAGCCCCTTTGACATCGAAAGCCTGTGGCAGCGCATCTTTGCGTCCCGGCACGACTATCGCCACCCCGGCCTCGACGCAACACCCGCCTTGAGCGCCATTGAAATGGCGTGTTGGGACATTGTCGGCAAAGCCCTGAACCAGCCCATCTACAATCTGCTCGGTGGCAGAGTCCACGACAAACTCAGGGCTTATGCCTACATGCCGACCGACGGCATCTGGGAAAATCCAGAACGCGCAGGTGAGATCGCAACCCGTCTGGTCGCAGACGGAAACACCGCCTGCAAATTCGACCCCTTCCACCCGATCTTTCCCAACCCGCGCGACTTCCCACTCAAAACCATCCGCCACGTCGCCAAAATATTTAAAAGCATCCGGGATGCAGTCGGCGACGAATTGGAAATCGGCATCGGCACCCACGGACAATTCAGCACATCTGGCGCAATCCGCGTGGCAAAAGAACTCGAAGAATTCAGTCCCTTCTGGTTTGAAGAACCCGTCCCCCCGGAAAACATCGACGAAATGGCCCGCGTCGCCGCCCACACCAGCATCCCAATCGCCACGGGGGAACGGCTCGTCACCAAATACGAATTTGCCGAACTCCTCAAAAAACAGGCCGCGCAGATCCTCCAATTAGACGTGGGACAATGCGGCGGAATATTGGAATCCAAAAAAATCGCCAGCATGGCCGAAGCCCACTACGCCCTCATCGCGCCCCACATGTATTGCGGACCCGTCGCCGCCGCCGCCGCAGTGCAACTCGACACATGCTCGCCGAACTTTCTGATCCAGGAATTCAACGCCAACGACCTCCACAGCGAAATATTCGCAGAACCAATCCAATTTGAAAGCGGCTATATCACCCCACCAACAGGACCTGGTCTGGGGATCGAACTCGACGAATCAGTAGTAGCCAAACACCGCGCGTAAGGTTGCGTAAAACTGTAATATCGGCTATAATCTATTGTTCCATGCCATCGTTATCAGATGCTGAGGAGAACAGCATGAAAATACGACAACCGCGTTATAGCAAAGAAGAGTTCGCCCGACGTGGTCAGGCAATCTATGAACAACGAGTAAGGCTACAGGTGGAAGAAGGCAACAGCGGCAGGATCGTGGCGATTGATATTGAGACGGGTGAGTTTGAGGTAGCGGACGACCCACTTGCCGCATCTAAACAACTTTTTGCGCGTTGTCCAGATGCACAGCCGTGGTTGATCCGCATCGGCCACCGTGCGCTACATCGCTTCGGACACTCTCATGCCAGGACGCGCTATAATTAAAATAACAGCAAAAAAGAAAACGCCCCAGCATCGTTGTGCCGGGGCGTTTTTGTGTCAGCTAAACCAATTCTCAAACCCGTTCACCGAAACGCGAGGCGATAAGTCAATGTATCTTCAGCGTTGATGTACGCCGTCACGACCTGGCGACCACCGGATTTGAGATCGATTTCGGATAAAGTGAGCGCGTTTTCGGTTTCAATACAGAGAGAAACATCACCGCGCGGGAGAACCGCCCCGTTCTTTATTGTATCCAGTTCTCCCTTCAAAAGCGGGAGAACCTCAGTAAATGCACCGGGGTAATTGACAGAAACCGTGATTGCATCACTGGCAAAAAGAACCGTCTTGCTACCACTTTCTCCCAGAGGATAGGTAATCTCGAGATCGCCATCGGGCAGATCGCGGATACCGGGTCGCGGTATGACCGGATCCCCATCAATCCGAAAAGCAGCAGCAATATCGGCCTTTTCGCAGAGCGTATGATTGACAACCGTCCCCCAGGCAGCATAGTCTGTATCCGTTTGAGACTGCAGAACAGCACCAGCGCGAGGATGCCAGAGCAACCCCAGCCCATACCGCTGTTGGGCACTCAGCACAGGCCCCGTATTAAAAGCGGCATAATAGGTTGGACGACGGACAAATGTAAAAACCACCGGGTGACGACTGTCAACCCGCTGGTGTGTGAAGTGGTCTCGCGCGATATACGGCAACATCGCAGTGGCTGCTTTTTTTTGTTCCGGCGCGGGATACCATGTAATGTGATCCCGATGCAAAAAAGCATAAGGCGTAAAAGCCCAAAATTCACCGACCTGGAGCGGCGCAACAGCGGGCCAATTGGCTTCAAGGCGGGCGCGCGCATCTGCAATATCCCGTGCATGTGCCTCAGCCGTGCGACCATAAGCGCGGGGCAACTCGAGTACTTTACCGAGCGCAGTCGTGTCGATATCCCCAGAATTAGACCTCTCGGCACCGCCGAGATTGGCGCGATACTCAGTGAGAAAAGCTCTCTGCTGGCGGGTTTCAATACCGCGGTTGAGCGCGTAACCCGTGCCATCGGGTTCGCGCACGGCATTGTAGGAAAACCAATCGTACCACCGCCGTTCTTTTTCTAAAAAAACGGACGCCCGATCCGTGCCGCGAGCATAGTGATACGCAACGTGGATATCGCTGTGGTGAGTCCCCAGAAAATAGCCCCAATCGGGACCGCTGCGCTCGTAAAAATAACCGGCTGGACTCTGAAATTCAGTCAGACTCTCTTCAAGACGCTGATCGAGCAAGCGTTCCAGTTCTGCATCGGGAAAGAGGTTGAGATACGCCAGCGCACCACCCCAGGCATTGGCGTACTGATTGGTAAAGTTGCGACCCTGGATTTGCAATTCATCAATAGTAAAAGTGGCGTAGAGTGCTTTGCGGTCGGCGGCTATGACGCGCTCGTGCAGGGCTGAATCAATGGCCGGACCGCTGTCGAGCAGGTGGAGGGTTTGCCCCGTAAACTTTGTGGCAAAAGCAGTGGCAGCGAGATTCCAATTTCCGGGACCGTACTCGCTAAAACGCCCATCCCCGTTTTGAATGCCACACCAGAAGTCGAGAGCAGCCTCGAGACGCTGGCGCAGGTCGGGCTGTGCGTAAAACACATTCCAGGGGCGGTCGGTGCAATAAAAGAAAGCCAGCGCCAGAATATTCTCCATAATACGCGCATTGTGAGGTTTATTATCTTTCGGCCTCCGCCAGACCGAAATATTGATAAAGCCGCGATCCGGACCATCCATCTCAACAGCATTGGCAACCCGATGAAAATGCGACAAATAATAGGGCAAATCGAGTTCGCCATCGGCAAAATCAGCGGGTGAAAAATCAGCAACAGAAACGGGACTAAGCATGAATCAACTCCTTTTAGTAAGATTCGTCGAAGAGAGCAAACTATAAAAAATAAAAAAGCGGTGATCCGAAGACCACCGCTTTTTTGCGTTTATCGCGAACACTTACTTGTCGCGATGCAAAATCTGTCGCAAACGCCCGACTTCGCGTTGCAGATAATTGATATGTTGATAAACCGCTGCATCTACTGGCTCTATCAGAGGCTCTGGACGCAAAGCGACCAGAGCAGAGCTATCCATCTGATCCAGCTCGACCTGTATCGCCACCACCTGTCCCTTGCGCCGAATACCTATCGTTGCGGTCTCGCCCGGCGTACTTTCCAGTACCATCCGCTTCAAATGCACCGGACCACCAATGGCGCGCCCGCGATATGAAAGCACCACATCGCCCGGCTGAATCCCGCCCTCAGTTGCGGGACTATTCGGCTGCACATTGACCACCACCACCTCGTTGCCCCGTGGTGCAACCTCCACACCCAGTTTGCCATACGCCATCTGCCCATGTGCAACCAGTGCGCGCGCCACCTGCATCGCGCGATTAATCGGAATGACAAAAATCGACGACGGCATGGGACGCCACCCAAAGAGAGAACCATCGTTTTGTGTAACGGCGCGAATCGGGTCTTCGTAGCGCCACACCATACCCCCAACCCGTCCATTACCGCAAAACACCGGTGCCCCGCCATAACTGCTCTGCACGCGGGCCGACACCTGAAACAAATCCCTATCCCGATAGATTTCGTACACCATCCCAACAGAAGGCACCAGATTGCCAAAATCATTGCCCAACAAAAGGGCGTAATGCCCAATTCGAATATGCTGTGAATCTCCCACCACAACCGTGGGCAAATTTTCTGCCTCAACGCGAATAACAGCAATCCCCGAAACCGGATCTGCTCCCACCAGCGTAGCCCGCACTTGCACGCCAGAAGCCAGCGTCACCCGAATCTCATCGGCATCTGCAATAGCGGCTTCAATCGTTAAAATATAACCCCGGGGATCAAAAATAAACCCCGTGCCATGGGTAAACACCGAACCAAACGGCCCGCTATCTGCCTGCGCACGGGGAGGATAGAGCGTGTGAATCCGCACCACACTCTGCCGATTATCTTCCAAAATTGCAGCAATTTCCTCTTCAAGCGCGCACAACAGGCTGCGTTCTTCTGTCCATCCCCTGCCCACAAAGAGCAGGCACAACGCCATTGCGCAACACAAAGATCTCATGATCCCGCCTCTCTCCACTTGTCGAGTCAACGTCAAAATGAATACGAAACGGGAACCTGTTTCACGCGGCGCAAATCGCGCATATCCGATGGCAGTTGCTTCAACCGAGATGCGGAATCCACGCGCGCAGAATCCCTATAATGGCGAGAATCCAGACTATAAGACTCCTTGGACAAACGCTCTAATTCCAGCGCACCTACATCAACACTCGGCAATCTCTCGCCCGGCACCAGCGGAATTTCCTGGCGCTCCACTGCCATTTGTGAGGTAGGTGTTGTATCGCTATAGAAAATCACCTGAGTCAACCCCAGGCCGATCACCACAGCCGCAGCCAGCGTTGTAATCGTCCGTGAGACAGAAGAAAACATTGCGCCCCGCGCCTTGTGCAAAAACTGTTTTTCTTTTGCCATAGCCATAGCCAAATGACTGCGCAGGGTAAAATCAAACTCAGCCGACGGGCGCACCTGTGGCAATTGCGCCATGCGCTCCTTCAAGGCCTGCACATCGGCCAGCAAAGTGCGACAATGCTCGCACTCGGCAGCTTTGCGCTCCATTTCCGCCATTTCTACCGGACTCATTTCGCCATCTACATAAGCCGAAACGCGCGCTTCAAAATCAGTAACGGTCATGTCTCGATTTAACCTCCATTTCAGATATCTTAAACATTCAGGCCCACATCTCGGCCTTCATTTTTCAATTTTTGTTGCAATTTTAAGCGCCCGCGATTGACCCGCGACTTCACCGTCCCAACCGGACACTTCACAATTTCAGAAATCTCATAATACGACATACCTTCCACATCGCGCAACAAAATCACCTGGCGATAATTATCGGGCAACGAAGCAATGGCACTCTGAATCTCCACATCAGCCAGCGAAGATTCCGCCATTTGATCGGGACGCATAGATTCATCGGGCAAATCCATGCCCGTATCTGACTCCTCGTCTCGATCCAGTGAAAACAACCGCCATCGCTTGCGCCTTCTCAACTCACTTTTGGCCAAATTTCCGGCAATCGTAAACAGCCATGTAGAAAAATTGGCAATTGCGCGGTATTCCTCGCGCTTTCCAAACGCGCGCAAAAACGCCTCTTGTACGATATCTTCCGCCGTTTCCCGATCGCTCACAAAGCGAAAAACAAAATTGTACAACCGCCCTTGATAGCGCCGCACAATTTTTCCATAAGCATCAATATCTCCAGCAGAAACCTCAGCTAAAATCTCTGTATCTGGTTGTTCGCTCAGTCCATATCTTGAATTTGCCATAAGCATGGAATCCCTCCCCTTCGGGCATGTATTCCCCTCCCTTCCCAAAGTTTTATATCCTCACTCCTACTATTAAACCCTTCACACGCCCTCAGGGTTCCCAAAAATACGCGCTGCCTGTTTTTCCGCATTGCGCCTTCATCAATACCGTCTTATATTCATCAGCCCAAATCCAAAACTGATAACATTCATAAGAAAGCGAGGAACTCCGATGGCAGCAAATCAGGTGGTCGAACAAAACGGACAATACATCCCACCGCAAAATCTCAGCACCAATGCACATGTTCCCAGCATAAACGCCTACGGGCAACAATACGAAAAATCGGTTGCCGATCCCGAGGCATTCTGGGCAGAAATTGCCAATTCATTTCACTGGTACAAAAAATGGGACACCGTGCGATCCTACAACTACAATATAGACAACGGACCGATCTCTATCAAGTGGTTTGAAGGAGCCAAAACCAACATCACGTACAACTGCATTGACCGTCACCTCGCGTCTCGAGGAGATCAAATCGCCATCATCTGGGAAGGCAACGAACCAGGTGAAGACGCCAAACTCACCTACAGTGAACTGCACGAACAAGTCTGCAAATTCGCCAACGTACTCAAATCCCGAGGCGTAAAAAAAGGCGACTGCGTCTCCATCTACATGCCCATGATCCCCGAACTCGCCATCGCCATGCTCGCCTGCGCGCGCATCGGTGCCGTCCACTCAATCGTCTTTGGTGGCTTCTCCGCCGAAGCACTGGCAGACCGCATCGTCGATTCCGCCTGTCAGATCGTACTCACCACAGATGGCATGTTCCGCGGCGACCGCCCCATGGAACGCAAGCAACCCGCCGACGAAGCCATTGCACTGGCCAACTCGCGCATGGGGAACACCAGCGTTCACACCTGCATCGTTGTCCAGCGCGTCGGTGAAGACAGTGGCATCGCATGTCCCATGCGTGAAGGACGCGACTTATGGTGGCACGAAGCCATGTCAGAAGTCAGCGCCGACTGTCCCTGCGAAGAAATGGACGCCGAAGACCCCCTCTTTATCCTCTACACATCTGGCTCCACCGGCAAACCCAAAGGCGTACAGCACAACGTAGGTGGCTACATGGTGTACACGGGCTACACCCACAAAAACGTCTTTGACTATCAGGATGGCGACATCTACTTTTGCGCCGCCGACATAGGCTGGATCACGGGCCACTCCTACATCATCTACGGACCCTTATCAAATGCCGCCACCACCATCATGTTTGAAAGCACGCCCGTCTATCCCGACCCGGGCCGTTACTGGCAGGTCATCGACAAATACAAAGTCAACCAATTCTACACTGCGCCCACAGCCATACGCGCCCTCACCCGAGAAGGCGACGAATGGCCCGCCAAATACGACCTATCATCCCTCAAAATACTCGGCACCGTGGGCGAACCCATCAATCCCGAAGCCTGGCAATGGTATCACCGCAATGTCGGGCGCGAGCGGTGTCCCATCGTAGATACCTGGTGGCAAACCGAAACCGGGGGCATCCTCATCAGTCCCCTGCCCGGCGCAACCCCCACCAAACCCGGATCCGCGACCTTTCCCCTCTACGGCATCAAACCCGTCGTCCTCGAACCCGAATCGGGCAAAATCGTCGATGGCAATGGCGTCGATGGCGTACTCGCCATCTCAGAACCCTGGCCGGGACAAATGCGCACCGTCTATGGCGATCACAAACGCTTTGAAGAAACCTACTTTCAGCAATACAAAGGCTTCTACTTCACCGGTGACGGCTGTCGTCGAGATGAAGACGGCTACTACTGGATCACCGGCCGCGTAGATGACGTCATCAACATCTCGGGCCACCGCATGGGCACCGCCGAAGTCGAAAGCGCCCTGGTCTCACACGGAAAAGTGGCCGAAGCCGCTGTGGTCGGTTTCCCACACGAAATCAAAGGACAGGGCATCTATGCCTACGTCACCCTCAACGTGGGCGAAGCCTATACCGACGACCTCAAAGCCGAACTCGTCCAACAAGTCCGCACAGAAATCGGCCCCATCGCCACCCCGGACGTAATCCACTGGGCACCGGGATTACCCAAAACGCGATCGGGCAAAATCATGCGCCGAATCCTGCGCAAAATCGCCGAAGACGACACCTCGGACCTCGGCGACACCTCCACCCTCGCCGACCCAACCGTCGTTGACGACCTCCTCGCCAATCGATAAAAAAAAGCGGGTGCTATTTGAGCACCCGCTTTTTTAATCAACCATCATCTCACGGTACTGCGTTATCTAACATATGTTCAAATGCTTCAAGACTGGACAACTGGACCGCCGAGCGGAGCACCTGTTTGAGTCGTTGCAAATCTTCAATGGCGGCAATACGAGCAGATAGAGGATGCGACGCAGGAAGATCAAATCGAATCTCCAACACATCAAGAATATCTGCAATAGCGCGGTCTCTTTCACCTCGCTTAATGCCCTGCTCAAGGCCCTCCTCAAGGCCTTCCTCTCTGGCTTCCTCTCTGCTTTGTTGGGTAAGGGATTGAAAAAGTGATGATTCGCGCAAGATGTCCATGATACCCTCCTGAAAAATAATACCAGAAATCGTTTCAGACGCATATACCAACTCGCTCAACGCCACC
>JAPOXY010000135.1 GCA_026706845.1 Gemmatimonadota bacterium | reverse complement strand
AATTCTCTTCTGAAAAGGGTTGTGACAAAATAAATTTCTTAAATATAAGCGACTATCCAGCAAGCAGAAAAAAAAAAAAAAAAATAGAAGGGTGTGATGGCTGTCCCTCTATAAGAGTCGTGAGCGAAGAAAGGAAGCTCCCTATGGCAACCAAGCGCTACTTACAGCGAATTGCAAAGGTTTACCCTGAAATCGAGCAGTCTGGACGCTGGAAACCGAAGATTCCCAAGGCAAACGAAATCGATGTCGAGCACTACGTACAGCGAATCCGAGAGGCGTTCCCTGAGTTTCAGAGTGCTGGTTACAAACGTATCGATGACTTTGGAGATCACCTGATGTTTCTGTTGAATGACCGCTATATCTTTCGATTCGTCATTGGCAATAAAACAGAAGATATTATCAAGCTGCTGCGGGAACAGGCTGTCTTGGAGCGTCTGAAGGGAACGGTTGGCATTCCCGTTCCCAACTACACATACCTTCCCAAAACGCCGGACTTTGCAGGATATGAGATGATACCAGGAACCTGCCTGAGCCCTACCCAATTTCGGAACCTGTCTGAGGAAAACCGTGCCGATGCAGCGGTGGCCCTGGGTAAGTTCCTGAGCACCGTTCACGCCTTCCCAGTCGAGCAAGCGATCGAACTTGGCGTTGAGGAGGGACGACCCCGATCGCCGCGGGGTGTTGAGCGTCGATTCTATCGTCACGCTTCTAACCTGGGTCCCGAAGTTCGGCGAGTGTGCAAGCGATGGCTGAACGACATTCAGACGAGGCCAGACTACACGCCGACATTCACGCACAGTGACGTCTGGTATCAACACATCTACCATGATCCCAAAAGCGGCCGGCTCACAGGCATCATCGACTGGGGGGACATTCGCCTTATGGATCCTGCTTACGATGTTGCGGGGATGTGGGCTTACGGGGAAGCATTCGTGGACTCGGTATTAGCGAACTATCCACGGACAGATTCCTCGATCAAGAGCCGAGCCCTCTATCATTACAAGTCGACGGTTGTCAGCGGGCTTGTATATCCCCGTCAAAGGGGTAGAGATATCAGTAGGCAGTTATTGAGTGATAACTTTGATCTGTGACGAGAAGTAAATCAACTCCCATTAAGGACATCAGGAGGGAAACTGATCAGGAGAGGCCTTAAGAAGGGGACGCAGGAGGGAGCGCCACTGTGATTCTACAGCCTTCGGATTCGCTGCGACATGCAAGATATAGGAAGCAGTGCGAGATGCCATGAAGGTCGGGAGGTACTCGATCCATTCTCGCCTGAGAGGTAGGACCTGGCGATAGCCTCGGAAGACAGCCTCACATCGGGCCATAAAGTTCTCGTAGGCAAAAGGACCTGTCAGAGCAACACCGAGATCGTAGGCATAAAAACCGAGGCCACACGCATCGAAATCAATCGGTAGCGCTTCCCCGCCATAGAACAGAATGTTGCTGAAGCTGAGGTCAAAGTGAATCAGGCCAAAATGCTCGCAACCAGTACCCAACACCCTTTCGGCTTCTCGACGCCGTTCATAGACGGCTTCCATGTCCCTCAAGACGTGCGCGGGCAGGTATCGAGGTCCTAACTCAGGCAAGGGTCGGACTGAGAACTTTCCCAGTTGGTGAATGGCGTCATAGACAGGGCGTTCGAAATCGTCAGGTGGATCCCACTGCATCGCGTGTTTGTGTAGTGTGGCAACAAGGCGTCCGAGACCTTCGTAATGCCTGGTTGTCCGACGCACCTGAGGCACGATCCTTCCTTTGATCCATGAAAGCATAGTAACGGGGTACGCTCTGGGCACGCCGGCGGCTTCCGCCAAAACAACGACTCTGCCGTCTGGGGTGGTATAGGGCGTCTGAACTGTAACATCGGCTTCTTTGGACAGCGCCAGGAGCCACGCCAGTTCTGATTCGACCAGGCGAACGGTGTGGTTTTTTTCCCGGTGAATGCGAACCAGAAATTCTCCTTCATCTGATCGGAGTCTGAATGTCGTGTTGACCAGGTGTTTGATGAGTTCGAGGCGATGGACGCGAATGTCGAATTGACGTAGTGCGGACTTCGCGAGTTCGCGCAGACGCCGAGCCTGGCCTCTGGGGGTGAGGGAATCATAACGCCTCAGATTGGTCTTCGTCTGTTCAGATGTTTGCATACGCTGTCTGCTTGTCGATAGAATTATGTTTGAAGGCTTTTCTATTTAACGAATACGGATGCACTTCGGGCTTGAGACAGGAGAAATACCATATGCAAATTTCCAACTTAAGGAGTTCCTACGAAAAAGTAGGAGAGATCGTATTCTTCGGGCGAATGCTGGACAAAATCCGACTTCACGCTCAAGGCAAGCTTCCAAAGGACTACAATCGTGGGGTTGGACTTGATGGTCGATGCCTTCGCTTTCTTCAAATAGACTACGATGCATTAGTTCGAAGGGTTCTTCTTGGTGGAACTGATGAGGAAATACTGGAATGGTGTTTTGAGAATGGAAGACGTCCCAATAATGAAGAAATTCAAATCTGGAATCAATTCATGGAAAAGCGCGGCTGGCGCGACGATTCCACTCCTGAGCTTAAAAAAATGAAAGCGGAGCGTGGATTTTCAGATCGGGATGACATATTGACCTTTTTTGATTTTCATGATGCAGATGAAGAGAGATGATAATAATATCAGGATAAAATGAGAGTTACATTGGTAAAGCACTACGATCCGACCTGGCCCTCAAAATTCGAAGAGTTGCGAAATCGTTTTGACTCTGTTCTGTCAGGAAGGTATTGCAGCATCGAGCATGTCGGTAGCACATCTGTCGCTGGAATGACCGCGAAGCCCATCATTGATATTGACATTGTCATTGAGCGGCAGGATTTTGAGAGCACGAAGGACCGGCTTGCAGAGATCGGATATTTCCATGAAGGTGACCTGGGCATTCCCGGAAGAGAAGCCTTTGATCTATCGGATAGTGGACTGAAGGAATCTTTGCCCGCCCACCATACGTATGTTTGTGACAAGTATGGCGAAGCCTTAAAGCGGCATCTTGTTTTCAGGGATTTCCTCAGACAAAGTCCCGAATATGCTCGGAGACTGAGTAACCTGAAATGGCAACTCGCTGAAGAGCACGACAATGACCGCCAGTCGTATATGGACGGAAAAGTCGCTCTTTGCGAGGAGATCTATGAGAAAGGGCTGGACGCCCTGGGGTGCCGGTGTAGCCTGTACTTACCATTTGACAAATAGCACGGCGCAACGCCTAACACATCGGTGTTATGCTACGACGCATTTATGCCTTGGCCTTCGGCAACTCGCTTTGCGGATTTGCAAACCGGCAGACGTTAGGCGACATAGCGCGGTCAGAAAGAGTGCCTATGAGCGAACTTACCAATGGCCTTGGACAGCCAATCAGCTTCGCAATACCAGATTGGACCCCACCACCCAATCCACCGCGAGAATGCATGGAAGGCCGCTTCTGTCGGCTGGAACCACTTCAAGTCGATAGCCATCTTGATGACCTGTATCAGGCTAACGCCTTTGATAAGGATGGTAAGAGTTGGACATACTTGGCATACGGTCCATTCTCCGACAAAGATAGCTACCGGGACTGGATAACCAGGACGTGCCTGTCGGAAGATCCACTATTCTTTGCAATCGTGGACAAGGGTGTGGGATCAGCCTGCGGTGTTGCAAGCTATGTCAACATTGAATCTTCAGGTGGTGCTATTGAGGTGGGACATATCCACTATTCCCCACAGTTGCAGCAGACGCGAACAGCCACCGAATCTATGTACCTGATGATGAAGAAGGCATTCGAATTGGGCTATCGACGCTATTCGTGGAAATGCGACAGTCTGAACAAAGCATCGCGTGCGGCCGCTCAACGCCTGGGATTGTCGTTTGAAGGAATTTTTCGCCAGGCAAAGGTCTATAACGGGCGAAATCGCGACACCGCATGGTACGCAGCGATTGATTCAGAGTGGCCTCAGCTCGAGAAAGCCTTCGTCACGTGGTTAGCCCCAGACAACTTTGATAAGCAGGGCGAACAGCGAGTAAGTCTTTCAGACCTCACCCGGTCTATTCTTAAAAAGACTGACCGTGAAGATCAAACTGTAGAGATGATATGCTCGGAGTGAAAAACTTTCGCGATGTTGGAAACAGCTTGAATCAAATTCTTGGGTCTGAGATCTTCAAGTCAAGTGTCCTCTATCGAAGTGGTGCTCTGGATGAAATCACGCCCCAGGATAACCTGCTCCAATTAAAGACAATCGTCAACTTGAGGCGCGAGAAAGATCCTGATTTCAGAAACATTAAACTTCTACAAGTTGCGCCGCTTGACACAATGAACAACTACATTTTTGAGTCCGGAATTTTTAAGGAATGGATACAGAGGCTATATAACACTTTAGCAGACGAAACCATTTGGCCATCGCTCCTGCACTGTACAAGCGGAAAAGATCGCACAGGAGTAGGCATTGCCCTCTTGTTGAAAAACATTGGCGTATCTGACGATGCGATAGTGAAGGAGTATATGCTTGGAGATTATGGTAATCGCTATCCTGAAAGTATGACACACCTCTTGAGTGAGATGCCAAAATTCGAATACTTAAAAATGAAGAAATCTCAAATTCACACACTGAAGAGAGTGTTAATTCAGGAATAGAGGAAAGGATTGTCTCAAAGGTAATGGACACACAGCAAATCTCGATAAAGCCATTTGAGAGTGAGGATCAAGAAGCTGTCCAGAGCCTGATTTTAACTGGACTTGCCGAACACTGGGGAGAAATTGATCCAACCTTAAATCCAGATTTGAACGACATCGGTGCCTACTACAAGGATGCTACATTTCTGGTCGCCTGGTTTGATGGCAGGATTGTTGGCTCGGGCGCGCTGAATCCGAAGTCAGACCAGGTAGCAGAGATAGTCCGGATGTCCGTATCACCGGAGTTTCGGAGACGAGGAATTGGCAGGCAAATACTGGAACGGCTCTGCCAGGAGGCTAAAGCGTTGGGATTTCAAAGCATTGTCCTGGAAACGACATCTACCTGGTCTGAGGTTATCGCGTTCTACAAACGGTTCGGTTTTCGTATCACTCATCGTCAAGATGGTCACTTTGGCGGCGAGGTTCACTTTGCCCTTGACCTGACCTCAGTCTAATTAGCGATTGAAAGCATCCCACAACATATATCACAATCGTGCCCAGTTCTGGTTGCGCCTTTCACGCAACCGCTTTGAGGTTCGGGCACGACCAGAACGTTAGACGACAATTATGGCGGAGAGCCGTATGAAGAGGAGCGTGTTTTTCTCTGGAATTTTCGCTGTCACTGCACTATGGGGGCCAGGTTTAGCATTTGAATGCAGTATCTTTCCGGGTGAAGGTCCCCACAGGATCCAAGCTTCTGGAGATGAGATAGTCTTGCGAACTGCACCCACGGCGCAAGCCAGTGTTGCGGATACGATTAGCCCCGCCCGCGGTGAGATGATCATACATAGCGATGTCCGCTTCAGAACCATTATACCCGGTCTCTTTCTTGCTCGGGAAGATGGCGCAATCCACGGTACCTCGTACGGAAGGGTGTTCTATTTGTCGAGAACGGATTACCGCCGAGGTGGTAGCGGGTACGATACCTTTAGTTTTTCGAAGGGAGATACAATCGAATATCTCCAGTATCGTGCAGAGGGTTGGACATTCCTGAGAATAAATGGAGCTGTTGTGTGCGCCGAGTTGTTATCTGAGATGGCAGTGCCTCTGAAAGAAATTCGGCGACCACAACTTGAGCTTTGGGTCCAGGTGGCGGACGTGGATGACAACCCACTCGGATGGTACAAGTTGGAAGCCGATCAGTTCTTTCAACCGACGGCAGGCTGCATGAGACCAGGTCCAGAATTTCTGCCTGATATCTCTCATCAATAGAGGCTTATCGTCGTCTAACAACCAGTTGCCGTTGCGGTGCTAACGCGCCTTGACCTCTGGCAACCCGCTTCGCGGGTTCGTGAGCCACTGAACGTTACCTGCCATTCGGGTTTGAAACCACAAGGCTTATTTGCCGAAAGAATCACAGAACATGATAAGGCTCATCATTTCCGATCTCTCTGAGGTACTTGTTTCTGGCCTGTACGGAATAGAAATAGAACTTCAGCCAATACTGGGAATCCCACAAGATGAAATCTTGTCAGGCTTTAGTGGAAATCTGCTCACAACTTTGTTCGTGGGGCGTATAACGGAGGATGAGTATCTTAGCGAGATAATATCCGAGAAGTGCTGGCCGGTCACCGTAGAGGGGCTGAGAGAAACGATAAGGCGGAACCTCCTTCGATCCGATAATCGCGCAATCGCACTCGTTACATCGCTGGCAGAGAAGATGGATGTAGTCATCCTTTCAGATCATGCAAGAGAATGGGGTGATTTCGTCAGACAAAATCATCCTTTTTTGAAGGTCTTTGAGCGGCAGTTCTATTCATATGAGACTGGAATCACCAAGAGTGGTCCACGGGCGTTCACACATGTGCTGCGAACCATGCGTGTTGCTGCCGAGGAATCCCTGTTTATTGACGACAGGATGCCAAACGTCGAAACTGCCCTTTCTGTTGGACTGAATACCCATCACTATACAACCGTAGAGACGCTCGAATCCTATCTGGTCTCCAGAGGGATCTTGGGTTGACAGAACAGAGAAGTCAATGGGGCGCAATCGACAGAAACCTGAGCTGATCTTTGAGCCGCTCGACCATTCACATTTGCCTGTACTCAAGAGTTGGTTCAGCGATTCAGATACCAAAAGATGGGTTGAGGAGCCCTCCGACAGGTTGGTGAGTTACATCAACTCTGAGCCACAATACTATGCTTGGATCGCAGCGCAGGAGATTGAAGGACTTTATCGTGAGTTTGTATCTCAGGTGCCCAGATTGAGAAAAACAACATGACAGATGCAGAAGTAAAGAAACAGCGTGATGCCGATATTGCACTCGAACCGGCGACGGTCATTGTCAATCCGTGGAAACAGCATGTGCCGCCGACTACACGACAGGGCGTGCCAGGCATCGAACGCACCGCAAAGGGACGGTTGTGGGCAGTTTACGGGCGAGATGTCGAAAGCCCGCGAAACTACCAGGTCTTGATTCGTAGTGATGACGATGGACACACCTGGTCAGATCCACAAGTCATGGTACTGCCCTGTAGGGACGTTCGGGCTATGTCCGCTTCCATCTGGACCGACCCCCAGGATCGGATGTGGGTTTTCTGGGGACAGAGTTTTGGTCAACAAGATGGCCGTTACGGCATATGGACTATTGTCACCAGCAATCCAGATGCAGAGAACCCAACATGGTCGAAACCGCGTCGATTGGGTAATGGCATCATGCTGAACAAACCAACGGTACTATCGAATGGCGATTGGCTCTTTACCTCGTCTGTATGGAAGACTGACAACAGCATCAAGGTCTATGCCTCGCGCGATCAGGGTAAGACCTTCGAGCTTCGTGGTACTGCCAATATTGTCAACGCGGAATTGCGGGGGCCTGATGAACCGATGATTGTTGAGCGAAAGGACGGCTCACTCTGGATGCTGGTGCGAGTCCGTGGCATCGGCCAGACAGTTTCTCACGATCTTGGAAAGACCTGGACGCCCGTTGAACGTCTTAAAATACCACATCCTACCACCCGATTTTTTGTGCGTCGTTTGAAATCTGGCGCATTGTTATTGGTCAAGCATGGATCCATGAACGAAAAGACGAGACGCGAGAAACTGGTGGCGTTTGTATCCGACGATGAAGGCCTGACGTGGCAGGGCGGACTCATGCTGGATGAACGGGAGAAGGTCACCTATCCCGATGGCGTGCAGGCAGGCGATGGAACAATCTACATCATTTATGATTACAATCGCACGCCAAACGGAGCGGTTTTCATGGCAAAGTTCAGGGAGGCGGACATTCGCGCTGGCAAGATCGTAACAGAGAATGCCCGACTGCGCGGGGAGGTCGCACGGCTGTCGAATGGTGATAGGCTTTGACATATAAGAGCCACCGTAATATATTCTACAAGTCTCTTATTTTTTGAATTGCACATTGGACGCCATAGGAAAAAAATGACCCTCGTACGGAGTGTTTTGTTAGTACTTCTTTTTACTGTGCCTGTCCTGGCTCAGGATGCCAATGAAAGCAGGGAACAACGACGTGAGAGGAACTTTGCTCGGCGTGATACAAATAAGGATGGTCGAATTTCCAGGGAAGAGTTTAGTGGTAATGCGGCGAATTTCGATAGACGGGATTCGAACAAAGACGGCTTTATTTCTCGAGAGGAGTTTGGCTTGAACCCAACACCTCCTGAAAGGGAATATACCGAAGAAGAACAGCGAATGATGGCTGGTGATAATGAAAATTCTCCATTGGCTGAGGGCGTAAAACCGGTGCCAATACCATTATCTATTTCACCCGTTCACGAACTACGCACACCTTCTGGCGATGGAGCAACTGCAGAAGCATCTTATCGCGTACCACCAGGCGATGGGCCGTTTCCTGCAATTGTCTTTATGCACGGTGGTCTCGGATACCAGAACCAGGAAAGACGACAGCAAAATCTGACAGGAGGGCCCATTCAAACCCGATTTTTAGCACTGGGCTATGTTACTGTTCAGGCTACTCGTCGGGATTATAGCGACAATCCACAGGCCGAAGGACCCATTCTGGATTTTCTGGCCATTGTAGAAGCTGTGCGAAAGTTCGATCAGGTGGATTCCGAAAGTATTGTCGTAATGGGGGGCAGTGGCGGTGGCAGTATGACGCTGGAACTGATCAGTCGAACCTCTGTAAGCGCGGCAGTTGCTGGAGAACCTGCTTCGATTATTTTTGCTGGGATGTTGACAAAACCCGCAGCTGACCAGGCGGTTCGATATGAGCCAATCAACGACCCTGCAAAGTTTTGGACACCAGATATTATTGCCAAAGTTCAAGACAAAGTAAGCCGTTTTCAAACTCCCCTACTCGTCCTTCACGGAGATGTCCATCCTTTAAAACACGTCAATATGGATTATATTATTCCTGCGATTAGGGATGGTGGAAAGACGATCGAGGTGAAAATTTATCCGGGTAAAGACCACGGATTCTACTGGGGCAGACGAGTGGATGAAGCATTTGTTGTAGCTATGATAGAGGATATTCACAGCTTTGCCGTCCCCCTCTTAAAAACAAAGCCCGTTTCAATGGATCAAAAGTTCTATTCAAAAAATTGAAACGCATTGGCAGGATCATCAGTGGAGGCTACGGAAGAACTCGTAGTCTCCTTTGTTTTTTCAGGAATATGGGCAGGAATTAGATCAGGCCAAATTGAGCGTATATCAAAGAATCCATGACTTTGTCGGCTGAGAACGATATGGTGAGGGATGTATGAAAAACGTCATTAACAATTTAGCCCCGAAACGACTCATGCTCCCTATAATTATTTCCTTTTCCCTGTTGATTGCCAATATCAATGTGCTTTACGCTGGTGATAACGATATTTATCAATGCGCTACAAGCAAGGATGTTTACGATGCATTGGGTACCGTCAAGCCAGGTGATACGATTATGCTTCAGGGCGGCAATGTGTATGAAATCGATAAGAGTTTTAAGCTACATGCAAATGGGTCCGATAAAAATAGAATCACCCTTACATCAAAAGACAACACAGGCCAGGGTCGATATGCTGTAATTTCCACAGTTGGTCAAAAAAAGGAAGAGGATTTGGTAGCAATCAAACTAAGTGGCTCGTTCTGGAACATTTCCCGCATAGAAATAACCGGGAAGAAAGTGTCTCTGGACAAGGGGTATTGGAACACGCATGGTTTTCGTATCGGTTTATATTTATTGGGATCGGGATCACACCATAATGTTATTGAAGATGTGCATATACATCATACACATAATACTGCTGTAGCTATCAGGAATGAAAGTCACCATAACACCTTTAGAAGAATGAAAATCCATCATATTGGAGAATGGCTGGATAAAGATTATAACGCCCATGAAGGAGAAGGCTTTTATATTGGTTCATCAAAAGGGCTTGAAGAAAGAGGGAAAATGGCAAGAGCCCATAATATCATAATTGAGGAAAGCATATTGGGACCGGGATTACTGGGACAATATATCGATATCAAATACGCGGCCTCATTTGTAACTGTCCGGAATAATATTCTATACTGTTATGAAAAATCCTACAATGAAGAAGTTGTCAAATTAGCGGGATTTGCCAACATCATAAAGGATAATAAATTCATCGGATCTAATAAGAACCTGACTCGATATATTCAGATTTTAAATAAAAAAACGGACGATCCAGTAAGGGTGGACTATCTTGATCAGAAAAATATCCCTGCGCCAACAGGGAGGGATAACACTGTTGTGAACAATGTTTTTTACACCAACGATCCAAAGATATTAGTTGTTGAAATTGATGTTGCTCCAATAGATCGTTCATCAATTATTGTTGAGAATAATAAAATCGAACCATTTGAAAGGAGAGCTTTCCATGACATCGAGTGAAACATTGGATCGGGTGTGGCAACAGATAGAGTGTCTGTATCAAACGGGAGGAGAACTCCTTGAAGTACAGCGCACGACTGTACTGAAGATTCAAAGATCTGATGAAGAACTATCTGATACCGACAGGCAACTTCCCGACGCTTCTCAACTACTCGATCAACTCAGTCAATTGCGTGAACGACTGAACCAACAGAGCAAACAAGTCCAACAAGATGCAACCGAGACGACACAGGAAGCCTCGAATTATCTGAAAGAGTTGTCTATTGAGCGCCTGAATGTCATCGAACCAGATGGGACTTTGCGCCTTGTTCTCTGTAATACAAAACATTCACCCGGTCACTTTATGGATGGAGAACAATTTGGCGAACCTGATGGGAAACGTCCCGCTGGAATTTATTTTTTTAATAATGAGGGTAACGAATGTGGCGGGTTGGCCCACGGTGGGGAACGCAATGAAGATGGCTCGTATTACGCTGGAGGAGCTCTGACATTTGACCAATACCGCCAGGATCAAGTAATTTTTATCCAACATGAGGACACAAATGGTCGTCGCTCTGCGAGTCTCAATATAGTGGATCGTCCCGAAATGCCCATAAACGAGTGGGCTAAGGAATTCCAACGCCTCTCGGATCTTCCCGAAGGTCCAGAAAAGGAAGCCGCATTGAAACGTCTGGAAGTAGAACACCCTCATGCGCGGCGAGTTTTTGTCGGCAAAGAGAATAATCTCGCGCTTGTGTGTTTACACGATGGTCAAGGGCGTATCCGAATAAGACTTTCTGTTGAACCAGAAGGCACAGCCAGATTAGAATTTTTCGATGAGAGCGGCGAGACCGTTGCTCATTTTCCACAAAATTGATAGTAGCAAAGTACCTGGAGAAAAGCCCATGCACATTCTTGTTTTCGAGACCGATTCCAATCGACAGCGACAGTGTACCGAGGAAGGCTGTGCGTTCCTCAAGACGCAGGGCGAAGTCGAAATCATCCGCCAGATTGATCAACAGGACAAAGAAGCATTCACGCGATTCCTCGAGCGTATTCCCGTTGCGGATGGGATTGTGATAGGTCCCTGGCACCGTCCTGCAACCACCCCTCAAGACTGGCAATCTGCCGAGCGAATGAAGGTCTTAGCCGGGACGTTTGACAATCGCTTCGATGGTTGGGTTGACCTGCAGGAGTTGGCAGACCGCGACATCCCGCTTATTGATACGTCGCGCAGCATGACGCCATCGGTTGCCGAGTTTGCGCTCGCCATGACACTCAATCTCATCCGCGATATTCCCGAATCACTCTACCTCGTACGCCAGGGCAAATGGAAATCTCACATGTGGAAAAAACCAGGCTTTGTCTATGGGGACCTGACAGGCAGGCGTGTAGGACTCGCCGGATTCGGCAGCATCAATCAGCGTTATGCCGAACTGGTTGCGCCATTCAGGTGCGCCACGAGAATCTACGACCCCTATGTCGCAGATGCCACACTTGCGGCACACGGTGTCGAGCGTGCCCCGTCACTTGAGGAACTGGCTGCGTCCAGCGAAGTCTTTGTTGTCGGCCTTCCTCCAACGCCAACAACCCAGCAAATTATCAGCAGAGAAGTCATCAACGCCTTGCCACGGGGAGCTTTGTTCGTGCTTGTCACGCGCATGGCAGTGGTTGAGCAAGATCCACTGTGGGAACGCATTGAGGCCGGGGAGATAGCTGCGGCGATTGACGTGTTCGCACCGGAACCTCCCCCACCAGATGCCTGGTTTCGTCGGCATCCCAACGTGCTGGCAACCCCCCACATCGCAGGGGGCACGGATTTCTGCCATCGACGTTGTTTCACCGATGCGTGCAAGGATGCGGTTGCGGTACTAACGGGTAATGAGCCACGCTTCCGCGCGACCCTGTGGGACGATGCCTGCTATCAGGGGAGACTCGACTAATTCAGGTTTAAGGAAAAGAGGAAACAGTTATGATGTTTTCACATGCTGAGGCTGGGAAAATGTACGGATTAAATGTGAATACGTGGGAGGATTTTTTCGAAATAAGCGAGTATGGGATGCCCCAAAATCCCAAAATGGGATTTACCGATCAGGCACTTATGAATGCAAAAATCGTTGACGCTTATCTCAAGGCTCACCACGATGCCATCAGGAAATACGACCCCCATCATTTGATTTTTGGCGATAAAATACAAAATGCGAGGCCCCAACCCGATTGGGTGTGGGATATTGTGAAAAATTACGTAGATGTGGTGCTGATCCAGGATTACGATTTCTATACGCCGGCTCACGAACAAAAACTGCAGAGAATTTATGAAAAGACGGGAAAGCCCATCATCAACGGCGACCACGCCTATGGATTCCTGCGCCCCCAAATGGATAGGGTGAAGGGGGTAGAAGTCCCCACTATCGAGGATAAAGGCAAACAGTACGCCGTATATTTAAAGGGAATCATGAACCTGCCCTTTATGCTGGGCTGGCAGACGTGTGGGTATATCGAAACCTGGGCCGGAACGCATGACGCTACGGGTAAGTCCCAGACCGGGTATTTCGATCCTATGGGAGAGCCTATTACCGAGGCACTCAAATATGTCAAAGACGCCAATGAACAGGCACTGGTATGGCATAAAAAGGCCGGAACTCTGGAAGGCGTATATTCTTCGATGAGGCGGAAGCCCTTCAGGAGATAGGGCGATCAAGACTTTCGGAGAACATGAGAAATACAATACAATGAGAATAATTACATGGACGGTTATTTTCACAGCAATGCTGAGGACTTTGAGCGTGCAAGCTGATTACCGCACTGAGGAATCGAGAATACGCGCACTGGCTGAGCTGACAGATACACCGGTTGTTCGCAATGAAAAGGAACAAATCGTCAGTATTGGTGCTGGTGAGTTGAAGACGATCTACTTTGATGCACTTATGTACGAGGGAAAACCAACCCGCGTCTATGCATGGCTCGGTATCCCTGAGGAGGCATCGTCGAGCCACAAGGTCCCGGGAATCGTGTTAATCCATGGCGGTGGCGGAACCGCCTTTAAGGAGTGGGTTGAAAAGTGGAATGCCCGCGGATACGCGGCAATCAGTATCGCAGTGGAAGGGCAGACAGATGAACGGGAGCCAGGGAAACCCGGCGACACCAGGCGCAACAGGTGGAAAAAACATCCCTGGTCAGGACCGGCTCGCACAGGTATTTACGGTGACGCCGACAAACCGATTGAAGAACAGTGGATGTATCACGCCGTTGCCGATGCAATCCTGGCGAACTCGCTACTTCGTTCCCTGTCGCAGGTAGATAGTACGAGCGTCGGCCTGATGGGTATCTCCTGGGGAGGCATTATTGCAAGCACGGTTATCGGTATCGACGACCGCTTTGCTTTTGCCATTCCGACGTACGGATGCGGGAACCTATCCCAGGCGGCCAATCAATACGGCAGGGCACTTGGAAATAATGACCTTTACAAGGAGGTCTGGGACCCCGTTTTACGCTTAAAAAAAGTGAAAACCCCGACCCTGTGGCTCTCCTGGCCGGGAGACCAGCACTTTCCATTGGACAAGCAGGCCTCATGCTATCGCACTGTATCCGGGCCATACATGGTATGTCTGATCCCCGGCATGAAACACGGGCACCAGCCCGGTATGAAACCTCCGGATAGCTATACCTTCGCAGACAGCGTTGTCAAAGAGGGCAAACCCTGGGCCAGGCAAATTTCGTCCAGGACTGAAAGCGGACAGTTCACAGTGATTTTTGAATCATCAAGGCCCTTGGATGCGGCCTTTCTGATATCAACGACTGATACCGGAATAACCGGCAAAAGGAAGTGGATCGAATCACCTGCAAAGCTGAGGAAGAGGGCCGAGCAATGGGTGGTAACCGCCACGCGGCCCGAAGGAACAATCGCCTGCTTTATTAATGTGAAGTCAGGTGATTTAACCCTCACCTCCGACTATACAGAAATAGAATAAACGACATTTCAGCGATAAAACTCCGCCAGCGGATAAATGCGCAGAACCATCTCGCGTGGCTTCCCCGCCTTCCCTTTCCGTTCCCCCAGTGTCACCGCTTCCCCGGCGTCCTCGTCCGCTTCGACCCAGCTCCGGTGGTAGGTCAGGTACACCTTATCGCCCGCAAACCACACATTGGGATAGTCGAAGGTGGCGAACCCCTCTGGCAGCATACCCACATCGGGCAACCCGATCACTGGCGTAATCGGCTCTTGCGGCACCACCCGCTCCACGTCCTCCATCCCCTCGCTCACCTCGATTGTCTTGAACCGCTCCCAGCTCGCGCCACTATCCCTGGAAATCGCCACCGACAGCCTCCCCCGCCGGTAACCCCGTTTGATCTCATCCCGCGACACCTGGTTCCACACACACAGCAAGTCGCCCGTGCTCGGAATTTGCCGCAGCCTCGGCGGCGAGTACGAACTCGCCAGATCGCTCGGCAAAATCGGCGTCCAGGTCTCTCCACCGTCTTCGCTGGTGCTCTGCACCAGCCGCCCCACCGTAGATCGCGCCAGCAGCATCACCCGCCCATCCGCGCATTCCGCCACACTCGGTTCATCCACCGCCGTGATTCCTCCGCGCCCGTTGGGAATGCCCTCCGCGTCAAACCAGCCCATCAACTGCCCCTGACACTGCTGCCACGTCTGTCCCTCGTCGTCCGAATAACTCACCGCGGCAATATCCACCTCCGGATAGTGATAATGTCCGCTCACCTGCAACCGCAGCCCCTTCCAGATCCCATAACTACTCACCCGCTCGTATTCCAAACCAGGGTGCCGTCTGTTGCTGTGACAGATCCGGCTGGGCATCAGCAACCGCCCGCTCGACAGTTGAATCATCACATCGTGGTATGGTCCACCCAGTAGCTTCATCGGCCACGCGCCCACCCAGGTCTGGCCCTCGTCTTCAGACACCGACAGATAAAAGGGATTCCAGTTGAACATCTCCGTCCCCAGTCCCGCCTCCTCCTTGCCCCGGTGCGCCAGTGCCAGCTTGCCCGACTGCAGCTTTATACACGACAGGTTGGACGAACTTCCCATTGCCTCGCAGTTCAACGGCCGCGACTCGCCCCAGGTCTGTCCGCCGTCGGTCGAGATATGAAAACGACTCCCCACAACCATCACCAGGGAGCCGTCGTCTAAGACCACCATCCCATTGCCCGTACCAGTACCGATGCCGATCTGCTCCACCACCCCTTCCGGTGCTGGCTTGCGAAAACTCGGTTTAGCCATCATCCGTCCAATCCTCCGAAAAAAAACGACCCAAATAGCAAAATATCTTTCAGGGGCAAGATAGAAAGTGACCATGTCGAAGTCAAACGCAATTGGACAGAGCATCTCTAAGAGGGGCGGGCGCATCTCTGCTTGCAGGAACGCCCCACAATCATGTATTTTGGCAACGTAAAACATCGTCAATTTCATCAGGAGACTTTCCATGAGAATTCTTATCTTGTGCGATTTGGAAGGCACTGCTGGCGTCGTAGATTTCAAAACTCAGACTTACGACGGAGGGCGCGACAACGAACAGGCAAAATATCTCGCCACTCTGGAGATCAACGCCCTCATAGACGGTGCTATGGAAGGAGGCGCCACAGATCCTATCGTGCTGGACGGACACGGCAGTGGTGGAATCAATATCGAACATATCCACCGCGAAGCCCGGGTGATATTCGGTCGCCCCAGAGGCTCTGCGTGGGAGATGGGATTGACATTTGAGGCGCAGTTTTTGTATGGCCATCACGCGATGGAGAACACGCCTGATGGTGTGCTGTGTCACAGCTGGAGCTCCCGAAGCATTGCCAACTGCTGGTTGAACGATGAACTGATCGGTGAAATTGGTTTCAACATAGCCCATGCCGGTGAGGTTGGCGTGCCCACGGTTTTCATCAGCGGGGATCGGGCTGCTGTAGATGAGGCTCGACGATACGTTCCCGACATCGAAGGCGTTGTCGTGAAAGAGGGGCTCAGCCGCACGGCTGCCCTCTCCCTCTCCCCCACCAAAGCCCGGGATCTGCTCCGAGAGGGCGCTCGCAAAGCCATGGGACGAATCGGGGAAATCGCACCTTATACAATCCCATCCCCATATATATTCGCGACCGAATATCAGTCTGCTGATAGTGCCGAGGCCAGAGCTGCCCGTGAGGACGTCGAGCGAGTAGATACCCACACAGTCAAAATAACCGGTGATACCATCGCTGAAATTAGTGCAAAAAGAAGATAGTGAACGTTCGGGTCTCAGAGGCACTGGAGGGCATATGGAACCATTATTGAGTTATTCGCGTGTATTCGCTGGCGCCTCACGGTACGACGAGGCGGGAAATGCATATCCGTTTCATGTACCCGAAGGGATTCGCCTAGTGCTTACACCTGCGGAGAAGTCGGAGGTCGTGGTGGCCGCCGACCGGCCTTGGGAGAGACAGCAGATCAGTCACGTGACGGTGAGGCAGGATGCCGGCAAGTACCGAATGTGGTACGGAGCGCGCAGTGGTGCCCCCCCTACTTCACAGTTCATGTGTTATGCCGAAAGCGAAGACGGTTTTCGCTGGAACAAACCGGAACTCGGGCTATATGAGTTTGAAGGCTCGACGAAGAACAATATCTGTCTGGTCGGTCCTCATGCCCTTCGAGGTTCGGTATTCATCGACGAGAACCCTGCAGGAGGCGATCGCTACAAGAAACTCGGCCATAGCCCGCGGTGGTACGACGAAGCGGGCAATGAGATTTCCAATAAAGAAGGTCTTGCGAAATGGAAAGAACTGGGCGAACAGGGCTACAACCGTGACGAGGTGCGGAAGAAGGTGCGGCTGGTGGGTACACACCGTGCGATGACGTCTGTGGACGGGATACGGTGGACGGTACTCGATGAACCGGTTTTCAAAGCGTTTTGCGACTCGCAGACCGTGGCGTATTTCGATGTCAAAAAGAACCGGTACGTCGGGTATTTCAGGACTAAAATCGACGGGCGCAGAGCGGTGGGGATGTCAGAGACCGAAAACTTTTCGAAGTGGCCGGTACCAAAACCGATACTCGCTGCGGATGCGCTGGATGGACCGAGCGACTCGCTCTATACCAACGCCTATTGCCGTTATCCCGGAACTGACCTGCACCTGATGTTTCCCGCCGTCTTCCACCAGGTTGACTGCAGCGTAGAGATGCAACTGGCGGTCAGCAGCAACGGAGTCAACTGGTCGAGGCCATCGCGGGAGCCGATCGTTCCGCGCGGAGAAAACGGAAGCGGCGACGAAGGTGGCGTATATGGAGGACCGGGACTGGTCGTACTGCCGGACGGGCGCTTTGCGCTGCCATACAGCGGCAGAACGGCTCGACATCACGAAGTGTACTACCGGGACGTCAATACAGCCGGTCGGTTTCGGCTGGCGATGTGGCCGGAGCACCGGCTCGGGGGCATACGAGCGGATAATCGCGGGGCATTTACCCTGGAGAGTCGGAAGATAAGCGGCGGAGAGCTTTTACTAAACTATACAGCCGACCGGGGCGGATGGATTCGAGCCGCTCTCTATGAGAACATTCCGCATCCACCCGAACCAGCCGATCCGCTTCCCGGCTATTCGTTCGACGAATGCGAACGGGTCTCTGGTGATCAATTCCGGCTGTCTTTGAAGTGGAAAGGGAGCCCAGACCTTTCGCTGCTTGCCGGCAAGAAGGTCAACATCCGCTTCGAGATGAACCGGGCCACCCTGTACGCCTTTGAGTTGGGGACGGCAACCAACGTACGACACAGCACCTGAAACCGTACATTGAGTATTTGAGGTGTCTGCCATGAAACCTTACAAATTCTTGATTAGCGGCTGTGGAAGCGCTGGCCGTAACGTGGCCCAAGTAGCCGCCGCTGATGGACGTGGAAAAATTGTGGGGCTCGTCGATCCACAGCAGGCACAGTTGGACATGATGCAGGAGCAATATCCGGATGCCTTGACTGGCCACGAGTACGCTCGACTCTTGCGAGAAACACAGCCCGATGTTGTAGTCGTGGCGGGACCGGATCACTTGCACGCCGACCAGACTGTCATGGCATTGGAGCAGGGCTGCCACGTCCTGGTGGAAAAACCGCTTGCCACCACAGTGGCAGATGCCCAACGCATCCTCGACGCAGAGGTAGAGAGTGGCCGGCACGTCATGACCGACCAAACCATGCGCTACCTGCATCCCTGGCACGAAATGGCACTGATGGCCCAATCCGGTGAGATTGGCGATGTTTTCTTTGTTCAGGGCGATTACATCCATGACATGTGGAGCCATTATTCACCCGAAGGCAAAAACCACACACCCTGGCGCATTGATCGGCAAAATCCCCAGAATATCCTGCTGGGCGGCGGCTGCCACCCACTTGATCTGATTTTGTGGACCGTCGAATCCCCGGTTACGGAGGTCTATGCCTATAGCAATAAGCTCAGCATTCCGGTGTTTCCAGATGATGACTGTTATATTGTGATCCTTCAATTTGAAAATGGCGTCACAGGCAAAGTCTTTGTGACAAGCGGCTGCTCCGGACATGGCATGGGCGAGGGAATGGGCGGTGGCTTTCTGGCCGTATATGGCACCGAGGGCACATTGTGGAAAGGTCAACTCTTCCGCCGCGGCCATGAGCCAGTTCCAATTGAAGAATCATCTGCTCATGAAGTAATTGGTGGACACGGCTGGGGACGCTCTGTGGTCGATTATCTGAATCTGCTCGATGGCAAAATCAGTAATCCGATCCCGGCTCGATGGGGTGCGCGCATAGTTTCTATCTGTGAGGCAGCACTGGATTCGATTCGCACGAAGCGCCCACAATCCCCTCATTGGTTTGAATAGCCCGCAACCAAAGAATCCCGGGAATCCCAAAGAGATTTGGATTCGCTTGTGCTTTGCTGAATTAAATTTTATACTACCGAGACAGGACAATGAGACCCATCATCTTCGAAGATGACCTTTCGCAACTGCTGGATCAGTTTGAGCCATCAATGCTATTCGACGGCTCAACGGTCGATGAACTGGAGAGGTGGCAGGATCGATTTCGATCAACAGTAGTGGAACTGTTGGGCCTTCGCCCGGAACGGTCGGACCTTTCTCTGGAATTCCTGACTGAAACGGATTGTGGGGACCACGTACGCCATCGCATTCGCTACCAGACGGAACTGGACGTGTTCGTACCGGCTTATTTGCTCGTTCCCAAGGAGTTACAGAATCGGACTCCGGGTCTCCTTTGCCTGCATGGGCACAGCCAGTTTGGGAAAGATGGTGTGGCGGGGATCGACAATTCACCCGAGCGGAAAGAAGAAATTGTAACGAAGGGATACAACTTCGGCCAGAAATTCGCACAGCAGGGCTACGTCACCCTGATGCCCGATCTACGCGGGTTTGGCGAACGACGGTCCAATTATCCAAATCCCCGGGTTGACTATTGCATGCGCAACTACCTTTGTGCAACGCTGATGGGCACAACCGTTGTGGCACTACATCTGTGCGATCTACAGGCGGCACTCGATGTGCTTCAGTCCCTCGATTATATCGACAGTGAGATGCTTGGCTGTGCAGGGATTTCGCTCGGAGGTCGAATGACCATGATGATCTCTGCTTTTGATTCACGGGTCAAGATTGCCGTACCCTCGGGTTGTCTGAGCATGTACCAGGAACGTTATCAGGCTTTGAAGAAGTGCGGCGCACAACTCATCCCGGGACTTCTCCAGTATGGGGATACGCCGGAGATCTTCTCTCTCATCGCCCCCCGCCCTATGGTAATAGAATGGGGGTTGAGGGATCGACTGGCGCCACGCGAATGGGCGGAGAGAGCCCTAGTCAGAGTGCGGAAGGCATATGGGGCAGCCGGCGCTTTGGATCAGTTATTTGTCGATCAATTTGACGGCGGACACCAGTTCAATATGAAAGTCGCCAGTGATGTCCTGAACAAATGGAGGAACGGTGGTCTCTGATCACATTGCAAATGAATTCCATCCACCGAATCTTGAACATGAACTTGTTCTGGCGCCGTGATTCGTCGAACGGCTGTTGAGGAGAACCCATGCCGAAATCACGAGTGCAGCGCGTCAACATCACAGTCCAACCTGTGCCGGGTAACGAGCCCGATGCATTCGAGGTCGAATTTCACGGAAGTGACGGCTCACGTAGCTGTGGGCACGATCTGGAATTGCCCGCAGGCAAGTTGGGGATGTGGAAGATTACTGCCACCGCATCAGAAACCATAACTGCCGGCGGCGGTTTTCTTTTTCAGCGGCACTCGTTTCTGTTCTCGCATCGAATTCAGGACTACAACCCAGAGGGACGTGATTTCGTCACTCTAAAAACCCAATGTGATGCGGCCTTACGCCTGGTCGTCAATTCAGAAAAGCAGTCCCACCGTCCGGGATTCGCCCAGGTGCTGGTCGATGAGGGTGAGATGAAAACCGGTGATTCCTTCACCATTCAGATTGGCGATTCGAGCTATGGAGGCGCAGGGAGCGCCGTTTATGACGGAACGACTCTGGGTCGGATTACCAGCGCCGTGGATCGAACAGGGGATGGCGTCTATCGGGAACTGGCCTGCAACCCCTGCAGGATTCACATCACATCCAATCCTGTACCGGCGCGGCTTCGGCTTCTGGGCCCGTCGATCGTTACGCCCGATGAGGCCTTTGCACTGCATCTGATGGCCTTCGATGCAAGCCACAATATCTGCGAGCAATTTGAGGGTCGAGTGACCTTCTCCGGTCCGATTTCAGCGGTTGAGGGGTTGCCCGAATCCATCTCGTTGGGCTCCAGTGACAGCGGGCTCGTGATTCTGGAAGACATTCGCATATCAGAACCCGGCCTTATCCGTCTGATCGCGGAAAACAAACGCCACGGTCTAAGGGCAGTGAGCAATCCCATCCTCTGCAAGGAACAGCACGACCGCCGTCTCCTCTGGGGAGATCTCCATTGTCACGGATGGGGCGATATTAGCATGTCGCTACTGGACGATCCCACCTTCAAGATTCATCCTGAGCGGAGACACGAACAGTTGCGGAGAGTCGGCCGGCTGGACTTTGGAGCGCCGGGACCGGCCGTTCCGCCAATCCAGGAGGATCGACCAGAGCTGTGGCGTGCCTATCAGCAAGCCTATCGGAACAACGATGAGCCGGGGACTTATGTTCCTTTTCTCGCTTCAGAGGTTCACCCGAGACCTGGAGGGGATCGGAACGTGATCTACCGCGAATGGACTGAAACCTATCCCCCCACCTTCTGCACCATGGACGAAGTGATGGCCGAGTTTGGAGATCGGGAGGATGTGATCCTTGAAGCCCACATCGGGGGTGGTCCCCCCCAATGGTACGATTATCGTCCCAGTCACGAGCCGCTTCTTGAGGTCGCCAGCGGGCATGGCTGCTTTGAATGGGTGCTCCAGTGGGCCCTGCGCTGTGGCTTTCGCCCAGCCGTTATCGGATCGGGGGACACCCACCTTGCTACGATGGGCGCTCCAATCGCCGCCAAAGACTACTTCGGGAGGTGGCACAATGTTGGTTTGAACTTCCGAGACACCGGGTATGGGAACGGACCGATCGCCGCCGTTTGGGCAGCGCGCTGCGAGCGTAACGAAATCTGGAAGGCGATTCGGGATCGGCGCACCTTCGCCACCACTGGGGCGCGCATCATCCTGGCCGTAGATGTCAACGGACACACTGCGGGCAGCGAGGCCAAAATCGCGGCTCCTGCTGAGATCACCATTTGCGCGCACGCCTGTGCTCCCGTGCAGCGAATAGACTTGATTCGGAATGACCGTTGTCTCCACTCATGGCATCCCGATGCACTCGATATAGATCTGACCTATGCCGACGAGATACCGCTGCGAGAGGGAGCCTATTACGTTCGTCTCCGCCAAATCGACGGTGAATATGCATGGTCCACGCCAATCTGGACCTTCTGTCCGGATGGATCTGAGCAAGATGACCTGCCCAGGTGGAACGCGCACGAGCCTCTTGATCTCACGAGCTTCAGGCCCAACCAGGCGGAGTCTTACGAAGCCGATCTTTACCGTTACCTGGAGGTGGAAGAAGAGATCGAGGAGTTTCACGATTTGACCCCTTTCGACGTAATCGAGGAGGTCACCGGAAAATGTGCGCTTTTCCTCGGATATTTTGGTATCGATCGAGATCCCATCAGTATTCGCTGGTATTTTGAATTCGACATGCCCAAAATCCATGTGGACTGGGGGTGGAGAGATTTTGGACTCCGACCGACCCCTCTCAGAGTGGAAGAGCGTATCCTGGAGTCTGGCGGGCATCTCTGACTTGAGTCTCTGCGTATAAAACAGACCGACTGGCTCTCGGGTCAAATTCTGGCATTGGAAAATAGGAGATAGGAGATGGACCAGCGGCAATCGGACGATTGGACCAGAGGTAAAAATATAGGTGAGACAGAAGGGAGACCTCCCAACATCATCCTGATCCTTCCTGATCAACAGAGGTTTGATTCATTGGGATGTTACGGCAATCGGAATGCGATTTCTCCTCATATCGACCGACTGGCAAGTGAAGGTGCCTGTTTTGAATCGGCTTTTGTGACCCAGCCTCTCTGTTCCGCGGCCCGATCTTCAATCCTGACGGGACTATTTCCCCACAAGACTGAGGTCTGGGACAACGATGTGACTTTGACCGACCACACAACATCTTTTCCGAGGCTCCTGCACGATATGGGTTACACCACCGGCTACGTCGGTAAATGGCATCTAGGTCCGACGCCTGAGCCTTTCGATCGACCTGTATCGGGAAGACCGATCCAGCCTCCTCCGGACTACTTTGATGTCTGGCAAGGTCATGACGGGAGTGAATCACAATGGGTTGGAGAGCCCATGAAGAAATGGACCGTGCCCGACAATCACGAGTCTGCAATTCCCGATTTTGGTCGTGAAGAACCAGGCGAGTACCGTGTTGACTTCGAGTTCGACCGCGGAATCCAGTTTATTCGCGAACACCACCAGAATCCATTCTGCTTGATCGTATCTTTCCGGCCTCCGCACACACCGTGGACCGCTCCCCCGGAAAACTGCGAGCGATTTCAGGGAAAGGTCCAGTACCCCACGTACTATGCAATGGTTAACAGAATTGATGAAAACGTTGGCCGGATGGTGGATGTCCTGAATGCTTTGGGCCTCGAGCAAAACACCTTGATTGTATATACATCGGATCACGGGCATGATTTTGTCTATCGATGGAATCCTCAGCCAAAACGGAATTGCTACGATACGGCGAGCAGAATTCCTCTGATCTTCTACTGGATCGGAAAGATCAAACCTGGAGTCCGAAGCGAACTCGTCAGTCACGCAGACCTGGTGCCCACCATCCTGGATCTCTGCGGGTTAGACATTCCCGATGGCCTGCACGGTCACAGCGCGAGAGAACTCCTGCTTTCTGGCAAAGGTCCATGGCGTGACTCTGTTTATATTCAGAACCATCCATATCGTCAGGATGGTCTCTACTGTCCTCCGGAAAGTGACCCTACGATGTTTGAAAGGTGTATTGTAACAAATGAATGGAAACTGATCGTCAACTCAGAGCGACCTCCGGAACTCTATCATCGTCCCTCTGATCCAGACGAAATAAACAACAGGCTCCGCGAACCCGGGCTGGAAGAAGTGCTGCGGATGCTGTTCGGGAAACTCGAAGATTGGGCGTGGCAAATTGGAGATGGGCAGGCGCTGAGCAAATGGCTTTTATACAAATGGAATAGAGGGCTGGACGGATAAGGACCTTTTTTCATTCCAAATATCTCAACCAGGGTAAAGATTACTTTAGGAGAATACCATGGCACAATCACTTCTGGCAATTGAAGGAGGCCCAAAGGCCGTTACGGCTCCAGTAGGAGATGGGTGGGAAAATATCGGCCCGCTTGAAAAGTCGTACGTGAACGAGGTACTGGACGATCCGAAGATAGCCCGGCGACATCTCGAGCTCTTCGAATCTGATTTCAGCAAACTGGTAAAGACCCAGCACGCGATCTGTACGTGCAATGGAACCGCAGCTTTGCACTCGGCCATTTTTGCTGCAGGTGCCGGTGTTGGCAAAGAAGTGATCGTGCCATCAGTCACCTGGCATGCCACGATTTCACCCATCCTCCACTGCGGCGCAACACCCGTATTCTGCGAGGTAGATCCGAACACCTTCTGTGCGGATCCGGAAGATGTAAAGCAACGAATCACAGACAGGACATGCGCGATTGTCGTCACACACGTCTATGGGAATCCGGCGGATATGGATGGACTGCTGGACCTGATCGCGGGAACCGATATCAAGCTGATTGAAGACGCCTCTCACGCACACGGCGCTCTGTGGGATGGCAAGCCAGTGGGCGGCATTGGCCACATTGGGTGCTTCAGTCTGCAGGGCAGCAAGCCAGTTACGGGATTGGAGGCAGGGGTGGTGGTGACAGATGACGATGATCTCTATGATCAGATGATGGCATTGGGACAGTACGGTCGTTGTGGGGGATCGTGGAAAACCGATCGGTTTAAGAGATTGCACAACATGGGCCTGGGCGTCAAATACAGGGCGAATCCTTTTGGTATCGCGATGGCTCGAGGGCGGCTCGAACGCCTTTCAGAGCTCAACAAAAAGCGCCGAAAGTGGTTTGCACAAATGGACGAGCTTCTCGAGAATGTAGAGGGGGTTGAGACTCAGAAGGCCTATCCAAAGGCTACCCGCGGCGGTCTCCTGTTGTATGCGGGTCTGGTCGATCCCGAAGCCTATGGAGTACCCGTGTCGAAAGTTCTGGAAGCGCTGGTAGCCGAAGGGGTGCGGACAAAACCGGAGATAACGCCTTACGGGTATGGTGTGATGCATCTGGAGTCACTGTTCAACGATTTCTCATTCGAGGGCCTTGGGGGTCCCTGGGGATATCTTCCAGATAACGCGAGAAAATCGTATCGACCGGGCAGCCTGCCGATCAGCGAAAGGATACATAGCACGTGCTTCTGGCTATCTACCCCTGTAGATCCCGATCCGATCTGGATCGAACAAACGGCAGAGGCATTTCAGAAGGTATATGACAACCGTTCGCGGCTTTCTGAATTAACGGATGATACCGTATGTCAAAAAACGCTCGCATAGAGTGGATCCATGCCTCGATTCCCGGGGATGAACCCGATGGATTTGAGGTCCTGTTTCGGGGTGCAGATGGTTCTGTTGCATCGGGATCCACATTCAATCTGCCTGCTGGGAAAGTCGGCACGTGGGAGATCACATTTACTGCTGCAGCGGATGTGCAGGATGGTGGAGGATTCTGCTTCTTCCGCCGCGGATTCCTCATGGGCCACGCCCCTCAGCTGAATAACCTACTGGGACGCGACTATGTGACAATGGAGTCAAATTCTGACGCCAGGCTGGACCTGACTGTCAATTCCGACCATGGTCACGAACCCGAAGTTGCGAGGGTTCGCGTGTCGAAAGGGGCCCTTCGAAAGGGAGATTGGGTCAGATTGCGAATCGGTGATCGCTGCGGAGGTGGTCCAGGTGCTGAAGTTTATGACTCGACTACAATGGCGCGACTGGAGGCAGCCGTAGATCGCAATGGCGGTGGTGAATTTGTCAGCATCGCGGGTGGAGAGACCCGGATTCGCATTACTTCAGAAGCATCCGCAGATATGCTGCGAATCCTGGGACCATCCATTGTCGAACAGGGCGAATCGTTTCACCTCAATCTGGTCGCTTTCGATATCCATCGAAATGTGTGTGAACAATATCGGGGCGTCGTCCAGTTAACTGCCCCCGACAATGTATCGGGCCTGCCGGATCGAGCGGTATTTGAGCCAGTACATAACGGCGTCCTGAGGTTGGAGGGCGTGCAGATTAGCCACCCTGGCGTTTATCGCCTTGAAGCGAGGGATGGAGACCTTCGAGCCATAAGCAATCCGATATTCTGCCAGAAGTCTCCGGACTTCCGGCTACTCTGGGGAGACTTTCACTCCCACGCCTGGGGCGATACGTCCATGGCGCTGATGGACGAGCCCAGCTTCAAGTTGGATCCGGATGCCCGACACAGGCAAGCCCGCGCAGTGGGACGGCTGGATTTTGCGGCTCCGGGCCCCATGTCGCCACCAGATCAGGCTGACGAACCCGAACTGTGGGAAGCCTTTCAACAGGCATATACCAATCACGATGAGCCCGGAATATATGTACCCTTCCTCGCATCGGAAGTTCACACGCGCTCCGGAGGAGACCGAAACGTCGTGTTCCGGGAGATGGAAGATGGGTACCTGCCGACCTTTTCGTCGATGGAAACTCTGCTGGAAACCTACGGAGATCGGGAGGATGTTCTTCTTGAATCCCACGTTGGAGGAGGACCGCCAAATTGGGACGCTTTTCGGCCCAATGTCGAACCACTGCTGGAAGTGGCCAGCGGTCACGGCGCTTTCGAGTGGCTCTTGCAGAAGGCACTGAGGTACGGCTATCGACCAGCCGTTATCGGATCGGGAGATATCCATCTGCCCACACTGGGCGCCCCAATGGCCCCCCATTGCTTCCGGGGTCGGTTCAACAAGGTGCTCAACATCCGTGACACCGGATTTGGATCGGGTCCTCTGGCAGGTGTGTGGGCCACTCGCTGTGAACGAAAGGCCATCTGGCAAGCTGTCGCTGAAAAACGAACCTTTGCAACGACTGGGGCTCGAATCATTCTGATGGTTTCGCTGGGGGGCAATCCCTCTGGCAGCGAGATACAGCTTTCAGGCCCAGCCAGAATTCGCGTGGTAGCTCACGCATGCTCAACCGTGCAGCGCGTAGATCTCATCCGGAATGATCGACGCTTGAAGACCTGGCGTCCGAACACGCTGGACGTAGATCTGACTTACGTGGATGAGCATCCGCTCAAAGAGAATGCCTACTACATACGGCTTCGCCAGAACGATGGAGAGTTTGCCTGGAGTACACCGATCTGGGCAAAGGCGGCAGACGGAGAATCTCAGCCAGCATCGGACTTGCCGTGGTGGAATGAACATGAGACACCCGTTCAGGTGAGTTCCAGCGGCGCCGAAAACCACACAAATGATTTGCTGCGTTACCTGGAAGTGGAAGAAGATCCGAACCTGTTGTCGGAACTCACCCCTGCAGGGATGCTGGATGAAGTGACCGGCCGATCTGCTCTTTTTTATGCATACCTGGAACCTCAACACGAACCCGTGAGTATTCGCTGGTATTACGAGTTTTCCATACCCCGAATCCATCTGGATTGGGGCTGGCAAGATTATGGCGCAAAATCCGGCAGAGGAAAAGATTAACCCAATACGAACAACGGGGGTAGAATCAATGTCCAATCTGGATCCGATTCGCGTGCATTATGTTCGGGAATTCACCCGGTTGAGCCTTTGGTACGCGAACAAACGGCTGCGGGAAAACCCTGGAGACCTGGAAGATACCGTTAACGTGCGAGTCAATCTGTACCGGAATACCTCACTCTACAACGGCAACCACCATCCGGCAGCGGGAGACGAAGATCTCGAATGGAACGTCATTGTAGGGCAGTTGGGAGAAATCTTCGACAAGTATGGTAATGATAGTGAATCCGTGGAGATCAGGGGACTTGCGATCCTCTGGCCACTTATGGAAGCGCGCATTCGCAAGTTGGGCAATGAACAGCCCGGACCTGGCGATCGTTCACACGAATGTTGGAATTATGACTACAAGCACGAGGACTCGTTGAGTCTTCATATTGCCAATGTTTACCAGCCAAAATCTCCCCTCAGTGATATGCACATACAGTTTGCGGCATCGCTAATCAGGCTGCTCAGAGATTCGCAAGTACGTCGGCCGGAAGTAAAAGTGGTTCGATGCGGCAGTTGGTTGAATTCGGCACCGCGGTTTCAAATGCTGTTTCCCGACGCCTGGATTCAGAGCGCTGAGAGAAGGACAGAGATGCGATACACGATGGGACACTGGGGGCAGTTCATGGACCGGCGGGGTGATTTTCACGAAAAGAACGGGGCATTTTTCCGGCGTACCGGCGAGATGCCCTATCCCAGCTCTTTGTGCAGGTGTAAGATTGATAGGGTTCTCGACCACCTTCACGAGACCTTTCCCGAAGCTGTGGCATATAACGATCAACTGGGATATGTTCCAACGGCTTAAGATGCCGCCATTGACAACTCGCAACGAGGTGACTTCGATGAATGTCGTTTATATCATGACCGATCGGCACAACCCTGAGTTTTCTGGTTGTTACGGTAGTCCCATTACCCGTACGCCTCACATCGATGCGCTCGCCAGGCGAGGAAAGAGATTCGACAGTGCCTATTGTCCAAGTCCTCTGTGCGCGCCTTCGCGGGGAGCGATGATGGCGGGACGGTATGTCCACGAGATCTCCACCTGGGACAATGCGTTTCCCTATTCAGGAGTGCCCAGAGGCTGGGGGCATTACTTTGCAGAAAATGGTGTCGTGCTTACGACCATTGGCAAGCTCGATTACAAACCGGGCAGTGATGCTGGAGTGGAAGACAGTCGTCTGGCCAAGACACGGGAGAGTCTGGACGTACACACGCTGTTCGAAGAGGGCCGTGTGCAACCCCGATACCACCACCTGCATCGATTGCGGGAAGCGGGTCCTGCAAGTGGGCGTGGGGAACACCAGCACGACGCGCAGGTCGCGCAAGAAGCGGTACAGTGGCTGATGAATGAACGCCCGCAAGATCGCCCCTGGGTCCTGATCGTGAATATCAAACAGCCCCATCCCGGATGGAATCCGCCACAGGAGCTATGGGATTACTACGATCCGCTGGTGCGAACCGAAGACCTGGACGAGCGCTACTCGGAACCCATTTCTCGACTACACCCCTTTCACCGGGATTTTGTTCGTTACACGTGCAGCGATCTTTGCACACCCGAAGAGTTGCGCCGTGGTCTGGTAGGCTACCACGGCATCTGTGAGATGGCAGATCGCAACGTGGGACGCGTGCTCAGAGCCATAGACACCGAGAATCTCTGGGATTCGACGCTGGTCGCCTATGCTTCGGATCACGGTGGCAGCATGGGGGCACATCGCAATTCCGGAATGGGATCGATGTATGAGGATTCAATTCGCGTACCCATGATCGTGGCTGGACCCGGCATAGAGTCAGGAGGGTCCGAGCCTGCACCCGTTTCACATCTCGATCTTTTCCAGACATTCTCGGAAGCCCTGGAATTGCCTTCACCAACACACATGCGGGGGACATCCTTGCTGGGATCCTTGAGGGGCGAACCGGGTGCAGCGCTTCCCGAATTCGCGATCAGTGAATTCCATGGGCCGGGCCTTCCGGGAAGCGCATTTGCTCTTCGATCGGGTTCAGATAAATATGTGGCGTGCGTTGGGGAAAGACCGATGTTGTTTGACCTTGCAGAGGATCCTTTGGAGATGCAAGATCTTGCGGAGCGTCCCGAGGCGTCTCAGAAACTGGCTCGGCTTCGGCGAATTCTATACCAGGTGTGCTGCCCGGAAGCGATTGATCAGAGGGCAAAGGCGGACCAGCAGGCGCTTCGCGAAGAACTGGCTAAAAGTGGAAGGCTTGTGGAGGAGTTGTGGAAACGAGGTTACGAACGGAATCCAGAACGCATGATTCCACGGCCGGAATTTGTCGTGCAAAAACCGTGAGATGATAAAGGTTTCTCGATATGTCACCTATCATACCACCTGACATCCAGCCAGCATCCACATCTGACCTTGCCGACTCAGATATCCGTGCAAAGCTCATAGAGCTTCTGGGACTGGCTACAATCCCCGACAGCGTAGATTTCACAACCTCAGAAACGCGCGAAACCGGAGACGTTCGCGTCACCCACCTGAGCTATCAGAACTCACTGCGCGAAACCGTTCCCGCCATCCTCATGGAACCGCCTGGACATACGGGAAAATTGCAACCGGGAATCGTATGCATTTCTGGCACATCCGGCTCTGCAGAACGGGTCGCGCATCCACAATTCCATCAATCTCCCGATGGTCCATTGATTGGCTGGGGACGTGAACTCGCGCGAAGAGGGTTCACGACACTGGCCCTCTCGATCAAAGGCACAGAAGGAAGGCGCCGCAGCATTGAAGAATGGGCAACCGAGAACAAGCTCCTGGCTCCGTATGGACGAAGCCAGATGGGCATTCTCGTCGAAGAAACACTCAGAGCCGCTCGAATTCTTTGCGCGACAAATGGCGTTGACAAAAGCCGCATTGGCCTGACAGGCATGTCGCTTGGCGGCAACGCAACCTGGTATTCGATGGCGTGCGCACCCTGGATCGCGGCAGGCGTAACTGTCTGTGGTGGCCTTGGCAGCCTGGCCAGCGTCATTCACCATAGTGACAACGAACGACACAGTGCTTATTACTACATCCCCAACTTCCTGTGTCACTTTGATCATCCGCGCGTCGTAGCCACCTGCATGCCCCCGCGACCCTTTATGATGATCTCGCCCACCCGGGACGAAGACATGCCGCGTCAAGGCGTCAATGCCCTTATACCCGTTGTAAAAAAAGCCTATGTAGCAACAGGGTACGATGATCATTTCAAAGTCTATCAACCCGACGGCAATCATCGCTTTCTCGTTGAGTACTTCGATCAGATGGTCGCGTGGTTTGACCATTTTCTGCTTTCACCCAAAGAGACTTAAAAAATGAAGACCATAAATATTTGTCCTTTAGGGTGGGAGTAATCACTAAACCGACCTCTTTTTAATAAGTGGCGGGGCGACGGCCACTGCGGTCGTCCAGGGTGCGCTGGGTCAATTCGAAATAGGGCTCAAAGCCGTGGAAAAAGCGGTCCAGTTCGTCCACCATCAGCTCGAAAAAGCGCCAGTAGGCGGCCCGGGTGACGCCGGCGATATGGGGCGTAAGGAATACATTGTCCAGCCCGGTTATTTCGTGGCCGTCGGGGATAGGGTCGGGGTCGAAAACATCGAGGCCAGCGATAATATCGCCGCGCTTGAGGCGTTCGACCAGGGCGACCGAATCAATGATGGGACCGCGGGAGACGTTGACCAGTACAGCCCCCGAGGGGATCAGATCCAGTTCTGCCCGACCGATCATGCCCTGGGTCCCGGGGGTCTGCGGGGCCAGACAGACAATCGCATCGGAGCTCGACAGGACCTGTTCGAGTGAGGTCAGGAGAAAGCCCAGAGCTTCGGCCATGGTTCCAGGCAGGTAGGGGTCGTAAACCTGAATGGCGACCCGGAAAGGGCGCAGCAATTCTATTAGGCGACGGCCGGCATGGCCGCAGCCGATCAGTCCCACGGTCTTGCCGGTTAATTCGCCGCGCAGGAAGCTGGGGTTGTCGCGGGTTTTGCGGCAATTTCCCTCCATGTAGCGGCGCAGATAATAACCGGCGTTGCGCAACGATACGAGAATAAGGCCCAGGGCCCACTCAGAGACAGGGTAGGACGAGCCATTGGTGGTGTCAACAACGCGGATATCCCGTTGCCAGGCCGCCTCCACGTCGATGCGCTCGGCGAAACGATCGCCGTTCAATTCGCCGATGAGGCGTAGCTCGGGGGCCTGTTCCATGAGTTCGGGGCCGATATGGGGCGCCCCCGAATAGACGACCAGGGCCTGGACGGACGCCAGCCGTCGCGACAATTCGGTCTGGTGACCGGACTGGACCTGACCCGCTTCACAGGGGAGCCATGTCCAATTCGCAAAGCTATCCAGGCGCTCCAGATCGGCCGGGGCCAGATAGAGATCGCGCTCGGGACCGCCCAGCACCAGGATTTTGGGATCAGCCATGGAAGGCCTCCTGGAAATCTACTCGCTGATCTGCAGGTATGCAAAACGACAAACGCGCCATGGGTTTCATAGACTTAAGCCTCAATAGGGTTGGGAACTGGGCAAGATCATAACAAAAACTTAACAAAGTTTAGAAACTGTTCAAAGATGATTTTACATCTCGCCCACTGCCGATGGTGCGTGAGTGTTCGCGGTGGGACTATGACAACAACGGAAAATAGCTTCTTTGATTCTAAGGGGTCCAAATTCACTGTTTTGACGAAAGGCAAGGCTGACGATAATGACCGAAGAACAACGCTATCTTTTTGATCTATGCGGTTTTCTGCACCTGAAGAACGTCCTGACTCCGGAGGAACTGGATGCGGCTTCGGAGGCTGCCAGGCGCTACATCGACAGCGCACCGGAAGACCTGCCGCCGCATTTCGGACAATCAGAAAATCTCAAGGGCTTTGCTCACGGCTTCGCCTTTGACCGGGCGCTGGAAAATCTGGTCTTTCTGCCCGCAGTCTGGCCCATCGTGCTGGAGCTGACAAACGGCAAACCTATGCTCGCCAGCGGTACCCTCATGGTCGACGATCCCGACGGACACACCGAGGCGAGTCCGCTGCACTGCGCCCGCGACGACTACGGCTTTGAGAGCGCCCGTTACGAGATACATCAGGGCCGTATCTATTGCGACGACTTTGTGGTGTTTCCCTACCTGGACGATGTACATCCAGGTGATGGCGGGCTCCTCGTGCTCCCGGGTTCGCACAAAAGCCAGTTTGACCGGCCACCGCAGCTATTTTCCCAGGGTCGCATCGAAGGAGAAGTACCGTTGGGAGTCATCAATATCACGCCCTCAGCTGGGGATGTGGTCATTATACCCGAATGCCTTACCCACGGGGTCCTGCCCTGGAAACCCGTCGATCGCCAACGCCGGGTGTTAACGTTGCGCTACCGCCCACACCACCGCCAGCCCGGCCGTCCCATTCCTGAGGCGGTCAAAGAGCGGCTGGCGCCCGAAACACTCGAATTGCTCGAAACGGCGCACTACACCGACAAAAAGGAAATCGCCACTCGACAACGGGTGTGCCTCAGCCAGTAATCACTTGATTTTCTCACCAAACCTGCCTCATCTTCTTCACACATGCATTTAATCAATCTCGTGGGCAAATTCTCTCTGTTTGAAAACAAACCGTGTTCAAAAATAATTTCTTTGACCATGTAATATTTTTTGACCCAAATGGGACTTAAATATAGGAGGCCTTCTACAGTATTTATGGAAACACCAAAGACAAAAAAGTTAGACACCCTGGTTCGAGCAGCTCAGTTGGGCAAAAGCGAAGCTTTCGGGCATATTGTTTCTCGTTACCAGAGCATGGCATATGCCAGCGCTTATGCTCAGACCGGCGATTTTCACCTGGCTCAGGATGCCGCACAGGAAGCTTTTATTGAGGCTTTTCTCTGCCTGGATACTTTGCGAGAACCCGCTGCGTTTCCGGCCTGGTTTCGCCGCTTTGTGGTTAAACACAGCGACCGCCAACTGCGCAAGTCGCGGCCTCTAATGATGGATCCAGCAGAGATTCAAACCCTGCCTTCAGATCTGCCCAATCCAGAGGTGCTTTTCACCCAACAGCAAACCCGCCATGAAGTGCGAGACGCCATTAATGCTTTGCCGAGCGCACAACGCGAAGCCATTGCCCTCTTCTACCTGGAGGGGTATTCACAAAAGGAAATCGCGAAGTTCTTGGGTGTGTCGGTCGGAACCGTTGGGAAACGACTTTACGATGCCCGAAAAGGGCTGAAAAAAAGGATGGAGAACATGGTCAAAGAAACACTGCAACAAAACCAACCAGACGAATCGTTTGCTACGAGAGTGCGATTCTTTATCGCTTTGAAACAGAGAGATATAGAAACAGCTTCAACATTGTTAGACGCCGATGCTTCACTCGCCCAGGCTGAAGCCGATTGGTGGACAGGCGCCGACCAGAATGTCAACCCGGGAACGACACCCATGACATGGGCGACATCGGTCGGTGATGAGCCCATGGTGGATCTATTGCTCAAACATGGGGTAGACATAAACACCGCAGACAAGGGCGGAAACACCCCACTATTGAATGCAGTTATGCAGGGACAGCACCAGATGGCTCAAATGCTGCTGGACAGAAAGGCCAACGTCGAAGCGAGAGGCTGGTGTAAACACACGCCATTGCATCGCGCAGTGATGCGCGGCGACGAGGTCCTGGTAGAACTGCTTCTCAATGCAAATGCCGAAATCGAGGCCGTAGATGCAAAAGGCTATACCGCCACTGACTGGGCAGCGCTAAAGGGCCGCCAGAATTTGGTGAATCTTTTGGTGAAGCGCGGGGCAAAAAAGCCAAGTGTTCCCGTACGCAAACCATTGGAAAAAACAAAACCTGTATCTCAATCTCGCTCAGTCATTGCCGGTGCTTCGGTTCTCGGACGCATGATAGATGCAGACTGCGCACCCATAGACAGCGAAGATCCAATAAGCGATTCGGAGCAACAGCTTGTATGCGGTGGGGTTAAAGACGCTGTTTTGCCGATTCTTGAAACCGGCATTAAGGCCGTAGATCTTTTTGCGCCATTTAAGCGGGGTGGCCACGTTGGTGTGGAGAAGTGCATTGGTGTGGGCGTACTGATGCTGGGTGAGCAGATTGCCCGCAACTTTATTGCGCAACATAATGGCCGAATCGTTTTTGTGGGATTTGCCGGAGAAGATCCAGCGGTGAAGTTTAAAGAATGGCGGGAGTTCGTTTGCGATGGCAAGCTGTTAGAAGAGAACACCGTCTTTGTACTGGCTCGTGAAAAAGACGCTGAAACCAGGCACCACCATGTTGTTGAAACAGGCCTGACCATAGCCGATGGCTTTCACAACCAGGGCCATAATGTCCTGCTGATCGTAGAAGCTGGATTGGCGCAAAAAAAAGGCATCATCCCATTTCTCAGATCGCGCGCGCTCGTCACACCAGAAGCAGCCATTACCACCTTTTATTGGGGATGTCAACCCTCAGATCTCAATGGTAATACTTTCGGTTTTTTAGATGCTGTTATTGCCATGAGCGGTCACCGAGCCAAGGAGGCTCTGTATCCAGCAATTGATCCTCAGCGGTCGCGCTCAATCCTTCTGAGTGACAACCGGCTTGAGATGGCTCACAAAGAAACGGTGGCGCAGGTGAGACAAACGCTTGTGCAATACGATAACCAGAATCTACAGGCGGCATTCAAAGAAGGGCGTCTGGTTGAAAGCCTGATTGATGAAAATATAAGAGATCTTGCATTACGCGCCCGGCGTTTGGCCCTCTTTCTCACACAACCCTATCACGGTACAGAATCTTGGATAGGCAAGCCGGGCGAAACCGTGGCTCTGCAAGATACGCTTGAAGGGTGCAGGCAAATTCTGGATGGCTGCCACGACGACGTGCCCTTAGGCTCATTTGGATTTATCGGTAGCATCAATCAGGTGCAGCGCAATTCGGATTGATGCCTCCGGTCGGTTTTTTATGGCGTAATACATAACAAAAAAATGCCAATCGCTGATTGGCATTTTTTTGTGACTACATTTTGAGCATTCACGCAAACCCTGCAAAGGAAATGTCAACTCCCTGCTTTTTTTGACATCAGGCTCAGAACACTCAGCAAATTGAATTGCCAGCAAGCGATTAACGTATTAACATGCCTTATCCCAACAACCTGAAGGAAAACCGCAATGACAGAAAGGAGTTAGGTGCTATGAATCGAGGACGTCCAAACCTGGAGCCTGATGCGGGCAAAATGTTACCGACAACCAATGCCGATGGGCTCCCGGTCATTCCTATGACCGAAGAGCACAAGTACCTGTTTGATATGAAAGGCTGGATTTGCCTGCCGGGATTGGTTGAGGGCGATCAGTTGGCAGAGATTCACGAACACCAGATGAAGCTCGTTAAGGAGCCTGAGTCACTCCCGCCAGAAGAACGGAATCCGGTGGGAGGACCTTCTCAAGCACTGCTGGATCATCCCGTGATTGTCGGGATTTTGAATGAGATTGTTGCAAGTCAGCAGTTGGCAACCGAGGACTGTTATGGGTTTACATTTGAGCGCACACGCACTGACTATCGCGAGGTGGGATACGATCAATTCAAGCCTCACGGGGGCAGCGGCTATTTCAATCTCATCGGAAATTCACACATCTACCAGATGCTTCCAGGCAAGGTGCATTCAGGTTTGACACGCGTGGTTTGGGAATTGAATGAGATCGGGCCGGGTGACGGGGGCACCATGCTGGCTTCTGGTAGCCACAAGGCAGCATTTAGCCGACCTGAGTCATTGAGCAACCGCGAGAGCGAAATTTGGGATACATATACATGTCCTGCAGGTTCTGCGCTGATCTTCACAGAAGCACTATGCCATACCGGTACTCGGTGGACAAACAAAAATCGCCAGCGGTTGAGCTTATTTCACCTCTACAATGCCGTAAATAGCAGGTGGGGAGGTCGTAGCGTACCCAAAGAAGTGATTGCTACAATGCCGCCAAAACGGCAAACGCTGTTTCGCGCCGTGTGGGTAAGCGGTGGGAATAACATACGATACAACAGGTATTATGACGAAGACAACGCGGCTTTTGGGGATGAAAATAGCGAAACGCGTGCTTCTGATCAGAGAATCGTTGCTAATTAGACGTGCAGGTCTCGGAGGCTGTTTTCAAAGGTTCACGCTGTCCATGACAAACGCGCTGGCAGCGAGGCGACGAAGCAGCGTGTCCCGCATCTCGTTTTCCGTATCCCGATGCTCGGGATCGCCGATCAGATTGTGCTGCTCATCCGGGTCCTGCTGCATGTCGTACAGCATGTACCCCCTGCCGTGCTGATCCATGACGTACTTGTGGCGTTCGGTTTTCACCATCGTATTGCGCGAACCGCCGTAGAAAATCTCTGACAACACCTCGGTGCGGTGGTGCGCGGTCGGATCCGCGAACAGATGCCCCAGCGACTGCCCAAGGGACATCTGCAACTGGTCGAGCCCCAAGGCTTCCAGCAAGGCAGGGCCGACGTCAATGGTTTCCACCAGTGCGTCGCAGACAGTACCGGCCGGTATCCGTCCGGGCCAGCGCAGGATCAGGGGGACCCGCAATGCAGATTCGTGAAAGGTGCGTTTGAACACCCTGCCGTGATCGCCGGTCATTTCGCCGTGATCGGACCAGAACACGACGCAGAGATCATCGAGCCAGCCACGTCGTTCATACGCCGCAAGGATCTCACCGCACCAGTGATCGACGAATGTGATCTTGCCATCGTAATTTGCCCGGATCGCAGCGGCGATTTCGGCGGTCAGGCCCGGCTCCGTCTTGAAGTCCTCCTTTTGGGCGACCTCGTCGGGGAGCGTGGCGGGGCGTGGTGGCACGCCGATGGCGGGTGGCGAATCGGACGGATCGTACATGGTGGCGTACTTCCCCGGCGCGTCCCACGGGTCATGTGGTCCGGGGAAATTGACGAACAGACAGGTCGGACGGTCCCCGGGCGCAGAATCGACGAACTCGACCGAGCGCCTGCCCACGTACCCGTCCATGTGGTCGTCCTCCTCAAACACCGCCGGTTTGACGAGCTTTGGGTCGCGAACCCGTTCGCGCGTGTCGCTGACGAAGAGCTCGAACAGATCTTTCTCGCGCAGGTAGTCGGTGAAGTACGAGTCCGAGTTGAGACTCCCCCGCGGTCCACCGAGTTCGTCAATGTCGTCAAAGCCGAGCGCTTGCAGATACGGCTCGCCTTCGCGCAAATGAGACACCTTCTTGTGGCTCCAGAGGTGAGACTTGCCCACGGTTGCCGTGTGGTAGCCAGCGTCCCGCAATTGGGAGAATAGCGTCGGGTAGTTGATCGGCAGTTCGCCGCGGTTGTACCAGATGCCGTGGTTGTGAGGGTAGGTGCCAGTGATGAACGACACGCGCGACGGCTGGCAGACCGGCGACACGGTGTGGCAATTGCTGAACCGCATGCCGTCGTTGGCAAGCGAGTCAATGACCGGCGTTTTGACCCGTGGATGACCGGCGCAACCCATAGAATCCGCCCGTAGCTGGTCCGCCGTAAGAATGAGTATGTGTGGTCGTTCTTGTGTCATATGTATTCTTCCCATTGTTTCGAGTTCAGTCCGCGCTACCGGATCGGTGTAGCGCAAGACAACGTGAGTGTAGAACTACTGGTATAATAGTACATACAAAAATGAACCTCAATCAAGATATTTCGTTGTGCAACACTTCATAGAAAAACACAAAATGTTCAAAAAGATTGGATTTGGCAGATTCGCGGCGTGCATTCTGCTTATATCCATCCAGTGTATGATCAGCACGCCGGTTTTCGCAGAGGCTTCGATGCTTGTTGAATCTGGCAATAGAATCATCCTCGAGAACAATTCCGTTTCGATGACGATCCAAAAATCTACGGGGCGGATTATCTCGTTGGAACATCAGGGGGACTCTCTCCTATCTCCCAGGCAGTTTGGATATTTCACCATCCTGGCCAGTTATGTCGATGATTCGGATACAAACTATATGGCGGGTAAAGAGTCGAGTGCGAGGGCAAAATTTTTGCGCGACCAAAACCCCGAGTTCAACATCCACGTCAACAACCCGGAAATGATCGATGTTTCATTCACCCCCAAACAACCCGCAGGTTTCCCGTTCAAGATGGAACTCCATTATGTCTTGAGAGCGGGTGATTCGGGGTTCTATTATTATGTTGTGGCCAGCAAACCCGGGGATACGGGCGACGCCGTACTGACACAGCTTCGTTTTGGGATGCGCCTAAACGATTCGATGGTGAATATCAGGGTCAATGACAAACTCTCTGGTGTGATTCCGGATAGCAAGGCAATATCCAGCGCAAAGGGCATGGTGATGGATGCCACACATGCGCTCCAATCGGGAGAAGTGGATACAAAGTATAACTGGTCATCTCCAACTCAGGAGGCTCTTGTACACGGTTTGCACAATGGAAAGCAGGGCGTGTGGATGGTCACGCCGAGCAATGAATACCTCTGCGGCGGTCCGACAAAACAACACAATACCAGCCACGCGACTGATCGGGGTCCGATCATCCTGAAGCTGCTCTATTCTCACCACTACGGCAGCAGAGGGGATTACGTCAGCGGTAAATGGGAGAAGATCTTCGGGCCGGTATTTGTTTATATGAACAAAGGTGAAGATGCCCGGCATTTGTGGTATGATGCAAAGCGCGAGGGTGAAAAACACCGAAAGCACTGGCCCTACAGCTGGCTACAACATCCGGAGTACCCGATCGACAGGGCTGTGGTTACGGGACAATTCAAAGATACGGGTCTGACACACCACAGCAATGGATGGGTCGTTCTGGCGCGGCCCCAGGAATATCGAGGACTGGACTGGCAGCAGCAAGGCGCAGAGAACTACATCTACCGCGCCAGGATGGCGGCTGATGGTTCCTTTGCAATACCGGCTGTCCGAAAAGGAAGATATACGCTTTATGCATTTGCCCCTGACATGATTGGCGAGTTTAGAAAAGATGACGTCACGATCGACGCAACCGGCGAAGTCAAACTCGGCAGTCTGCAGTGGTCACCCCGTTCTTTCGGCAAGTTGCTCTGGCGTGTCGGAAAACCAGACCGAACTGCTGCTGAATTTCGACGCGGAGATGACCATCGCCACTGGGGGCTATGGTTCAATTACCAGAAGGATTTTCCCGAGGATGTCGATTTCGCGGTCGGAAAGAGCAAAGAGCGAAGCGACTGGAATTATGCACAGATGGCAATTTGGGAAGAGAAAGGCGGATGGCAACCCCGCATACAGCCTGCTGACCGGACTGGAGAAGGCAACTGGCGACTGCCTGCCTGGAAGATCCGATTTCAATACGATGATAAGCCAGTGTCCGGACGTGCGACCCTCACAATCGCCCTGGCGGCGGTGAATCGCGATGGGGGTATCGCTATCGGCCTCAATGGCAAACCTCTGGACGAGATTACCGGTTTGGAGAACGACAGTGCGCTTCCTCGCAGTGGCATCTACGGGCGCTTCAGTGAGCACTTTATTGCGTTTGATGCGTCGCTGTTGCGTGCAGGAGAGAATGTGTTGACACTCGACCTCCTCCCACTAAAAAAACACCGCGGACAACGACAGAACTATCCTCACTTTGGCGTTATGTACGATTATTTGCAACTGGAAATCGATTTACAATAACCAACTTAAAACAGGAGCATTCACATGTATCCAGACAAAGAAGCTGATCTGCTCAAGGCGTTTTCACCTGCTGAACCCATATTTACAGTAGATCCCGATTATATCAAGCGGGCGCGCTCGTTGAGCAAACGGGAAGATAACCCGTGTGGGCAAGCCCTTAAAGCCCTGCTTGTGAAAGCGGATGCCGCTTTGAAGCAGGAACCGCTGACCATTGTGAACAAACCGATCTTGCCTGCCAGTAGTGACAAACACGATTACATGAGTGTTGGACCTTACTGGTGGCCAGACCCCGATAAGCCTGACGGTTTGCCTTATATCCGACGAGATGGCGAGGTCAATCCCGAGGTCGAGAAAACGGACCGCCCTTTGTTGGCAAAATTCATTTCAACGGTGAAAACGCTGGGGTTAGCGTATGGTTTTACACAGCGAGAAGACTACGCGGCGCATGCTGCATTGTTGTTGCGAACATGGTTTATGAATCCCGAAACCAAGATGAACCCAAACCTGTTGTTTGGACAGGCCATACCCGGGATATGCGAAGGGCGAGGTATCGGGCTTATTGAGACAGCGGCATTTGCACGCGAGATGCTCCCTGCGGTCAGTTTTTTGCGCGACTCTAAGAACTGGTCCCAAAAAGATATGGAAGATTTGCAGGCCTGGTTTCACGCGTTTCTCGAATGGATGTTGAAGCATCCTTATGGGGTTGACGAAGCGCGTCATGGCAATAACCATTCGAGTTCTTATGATATTCAGGTTGTGACATTCGCGCTTTTTGTGGGGCAATCAGATCTTGCGCGAATGATATTAAAAGGGGTGGGAGAAAGAAGGATTGCCGATCAGATTGAGCCAGATGGTCAACAGCCTCTGGAACTCGCACGCACAAAGGCACTTGGATACGCGAGTATGAATTTGGAGCTTCTTTTAGAACTCGCTGAAATTGGCCGACAGTGGGGTATTGATCTCGCCAATTATGAATCTACCGATGGGCGATCCATGCGACGCGCCTTTGATTGGCTTTATCCCTACTGGGTGGGCGATCGCGAGTGGACACTTCCACAGATTCAACCCTTTTCTGGAGAGCCCGCATTTAGATGTCTGAGGCTCGCTGCTTACCTTTATTTAAATATGGATTTTGAGCCTGTGAAAGCCGAATTGGCATGCATGAATCAGAAAGAGAAAGCGCAACAAATCTACAATCTTTTAGTGCCGCCATTTGAAGGGAGCGGTTTACACGCGCTCAGAATTTCCGAAGACGTCGTCATCCGTGATCCCCAGGTATTGGTCGATCCAGAATTAGCGAACGGAGACCCCGCCCTCTTGCCCGATCCAGAATTTGTGAATGGAGACCCAACCCTCAGTGAAGCCGAAGTCGCGTTTTTCAAAGAGAATGGTTTTCTTGTGAAACGCGGGTTTCTGCAAGAGAAGGAGACGTTTGACCGGATCGTGGATTATGTGTGGGAAAATGTGCCGCGTGAGATTGTCAAACGCGACGATGTGCAAACGTGGTTCGATGCGCCACACGGGCAGTGGACAGCGGCGGATGCCGAAAAGGCAGGACAATTTGCGCGCGGCACCTGGAAGATGCGCTCGCGTAAAATTGGTACAGAGCCTTTTTTTGTCGATAAGATCGCCAACCACCCACGTATGCGGCAGTTGGTTTCATTGTTCATCGGCGAGCCGGTTAAACGTTCAAACCGGGTGCGAGGGGTCTATTGTATATTTCCAAAACCACCAAATTCGGAAAGTCGTTTGGCCCCCCATGGAGACCATACAGCGGCTCAATTGTCTGCAATGGTTTTTGTAGATACGGTGCCTCCGCACTCTGGTGGCTTTACAATCTGGCCGGGGTCACATTACATGAGTCACTTGTATCACACTACTGTTTACGGTCCCCTTGACCCCGACCTCGCAGAGCCATATAGCAAAGCCCGTGACAATGTGCTGAGAGAGATTGCGCCAGTGGAGTTTTCCGGCAAAGCAGGGGACGTTGTTTTCTGGCATCCTCGCCTTATTCACGGGGGAGGTGTCAATCGCTCTGCTGACCGCGATCGACCTGTCGTGCGTCTCGTTGTTCCCTGTGAGTATCAACGAGATGGTATGACGCCATATTTTAACCTGTCGCATGGACCAGCACCAAACCGTCAGTGGTGGGTCGATACCCGAAACTTTCGAGAGGATGTGCCAGCGACCGTTGACAACATGTGGGACGGATGGACATTTGATACCGGTACAACAGACGCCGGGGACTGCTCAGTGTGAGCGAGGTGGAGCAATAATATGCCTGAAGCAGATGCTAAAAACAGTTGGTTTCGATCCCTTCTGGAATTTGGTGATTCACCCATCGACAAGCGTATCACCGAATTAATGGCAGAAGAATTGGAAACGCGTCCACAACGCATTCAACAAGCCTTTGAAGCAGGTGCAAAATCAGACTTCTCGGGCAAAGACCGTCAGATGTTTGATCAGATGTGGCTCAACCAAAATCTAAACGAAGTCAACAAAGAATTGACGATAGATTTTCAAATCGAACTGGCAAATCTCGCAGAATGTGAGGAGAAAGGCATACAACCCGGGCAGAGTCTCTACAGCCTGTGGCGCAATCCAAGGCTGATTACATTCTACAATTGGTTTGGGTCTAAAAGTACACAGATGCCAAATCGACTCACGCCTGAAACAGAGCGAACTTTGCTGGCTTTACTATGGGCGCGAACCAGGTACAAAAATGATATTTCTGTCGCAAAAAAGAGCACCTGGTGGATCGCGGGTAGTGAGAATCACGACCTGAATACAAAAGCCTGTAATCTTTTAAGTGCGCGTATTTTTGCCAATGAACCCGAGTATGTTGACCGCATTTATCCCGACCTCGGTTATGGAGATGGCATCGGATACGGCGAATCGGGCTATTGTGGGCAGGGCAGCAATGATCGACACGGTGGTGGGCGTGCAAATTGGGCGGATGGAAAATCTTATAACGCAGCCGATCATTACGATGCCTGGTTGCCCTATCTCAATGACTATTTCACTGAGCGTGCAAAGCGGGGATTCTTTCTTGAAAATGGTTCGCCTACCTATATGAAGTACACCATCAGTTATATTCTTATGCTCTACAATTTCTGTGGTGATGAGGGGCTAAAAAAGAAAATTGGCATGTTTTTAGATCTGATGTGGGCCGATTGGGCACAGCTACAAATTGCAGGTTTACGAGGTGGTCCCAAAACGCGCCACCACAAGACTGCTGGTGGATACGATTCTATGTCGGATCTCGCCATTTTCTATCTGGGTGGTGAGGGCAAAACCTCGTTCAACTATCCGCAACAACTCTTAAGCGACTATGCCTGGCCAAGAATCGTATGGGAATTGGCTCTGGATCGAAAAGGGCTCGGGTCATTTGCATATCTCTCTCGGGGCATTGGAGAAGAAGAACCTACCAGCCCCCGTCCATTGGGCACGGAGCGCACCGTGATGGGAGATACGCCATCGCGGTTTGTCAAATACACCTGGGTAACGCCAGATTATGTGCTGGGTACTCAAATGGATCACCCTTATGCGCTTTACAACCACCTATCAACTGCCGGGCGCTGGCAAGGTCTGGTGACCAAAGATCCCAATACCCGTCTGGCAACCATTGCACTGGATACGCCAGAAGGAGAACGCGAAGGTGAAAATATCTACGATATGGAATTGGTGTATCACAGCGTCCAGCATAAGCAAGTGCTGATCACCCAACAAAGAAGACGTTGGGCACAATCCAATCCAGACTGGTATCCAGCCAATGACAATCGGTATGATCGGGAATTCGGGTTATTTTTAGGCAACGGATGGGATCGTATTGATGAAGCAGATGGATGGATATTTGCAGAGAAGAGAAATGTCTATGTGGCAATACGGGTTATTCTTTTGGAAGCAGAGGCCGATGCCAAAGCCTGGGCAAAAGGGACCGACAGGTACCGGGGCAATGTGGTTCTTAGAAACGACAGCTATAGATTCAATAACGATCAGACGATTGTGCAACTGACCAACAGATACAGTCCCGTTCTGATAGAAGCAGGTCGCAAGGCAGATCACCCAACATTGGAAAGTTTTAAGCGTATGATTTTGCAGGGCGAACTCACACTCTATAGAACCGTGGTAACAAGAGAAACAGGCATTGTTGTCGTTTACAAGAGTGCCGCGCCTGAAATGGCAGAAATGGTATTTAATGCGGCCAATACAAGCGATGTGCCTACAGTTGGTGGAAAGTATGTCGATTATGAGCACCCAAAAGTTTTCGACAGCCCTTATATCCAATCCAATTATGATAGCGGCCAGATTGAAATTTGCAAAGGCGATTACAAACTCAACCTCGACTTTAACAACAATTCAAGGGACGAATACTAACACCCTTCAACCTCAAAGTCAGGAGCAAAATATCATGCAACGCAATGCTTTCAAGATGCAGCTAAAGCCCGGCTACGAAGCCGAGTACAAAAAGCGCCACGATGAAATTTGGCCCGAACTGGCTGAAGAATTGGGCAAAGCTGGCGTCTCGGACTATTCAATTTTTCTCGATGAAGAGACACTGACACTCTTTGCCGTGCAGAAGCTGGCCGACGACAATACTGCAGATGAGTTGCCGGAGACCGCAATCGTCAAGAAATGGTGGGCCTACATGGCCGATATCATGGACACCAACCCCGACAACTCGCCGGTCTGCATACCGCTACAGGAAGTTTTTCACCAGGATTAACAGAGTGTTTATAATGCGAATTATAAACCGCATAATGCTGATCGTTATACTTATAACTGGGCAGACACAAGGAGCGGAACCAGTGAAGAAGAATTTTACCCCCGAAGCGGTCGTAGCTGGCTTTGACCAGCGAGTGGATGCGATGTTTCGCGCTGAATCCGGCAAGCCGTTGGTGCGAGCAAAAAAACAGAAGCCACTCGATCCCGGGCGAGGAAATTATGTGCGGGCCTATTCCTATTCCATGGTGGGGTTTGCTGCACGTTGCCTCTACCTGAACGAGATGCTGGAAGAAGCCAATGCCGCACTTGTCGAAAATGCCCAGCATTATCTCGACAACCCCATGGACATCAATGATCGCGACAGTTTTCACTGGCATGCGGAGATCGTCATGCGGCTGATTGAGATGTACGGCGCCAACGGTAGTAATCGCATCACCAAAAAGACCGAAGCCCTCGCTCTCAAGCCAATTTGGGAATACGTCAGGAAGGTTTCCCGGCTTGATAAGGCGGAATACGAGAAATCTAAGACCTGGCACATCTACCTGTCAGAGAATCATCATGCCATGAGTTTTACGGTCTGCTGGCAATTTGCCAAAATCGCGAAAGATCGGCCCGAATACAAGAATCTCAAGTATGATGACGGCGCTACGGCGGCGGAACATTATCGGGCCTGGAATGCGTATTTTGTGGTTTACTGCCGTGAACGTGCGCGCAAAAGCCTGTGCATCGAGATGATGTGCGACGATTATAACAGCACATTGATCAAGGGGTTCTACAATTTCTACGACTTTGGTGACCCGCAGGTGAGACGGTCAGCCGGGCTGTTGCTCGATCTTTATTTTGCCTATTGGGCGCAGGAACAGATTGACGGCGTTCAAGGTGGTGGGCGGTCGCGGATCTATTTCTGGAAAGGGCTTAAGCAAAATCGGGATCATGGCAATGCGCCGCTGGCCTGGTTCTACTTTGGCATCGGCAAGCAGCCTGCTGTTTATGGTCATGACGTGAACGCGGCTCTCAGCGACTACCGACCACCAGCCGTGGTGGCCGATATCGCAATCGACGTGGCAGGACGAGGACGCTACGAGGTGCGGCAGCGTCCCCAGGGTCTGGGAAAAACGGGTCGCCCTTTGAAGACTGCTGATACACAAGTGCCGACCAGGATGCGAACCGATGGAGGGGGTATTCTGCGCTACAGCTACTGTGATCCCGCCTTCATCATGGGAACGCCAATGACGGAAGCGAGGCCCCTGGAGGATTGGGCTGCGATCAGTGTGCAAAACCGCTGGCAAGGCGTGATCTTTGCCGGCGAACACGATGCGCGTATTGTTCCCATCGTTCGCCCCAAAGACAACCGGGTGGCCCTGAATGCACAGTGGTCCGTGCAGAGCAAAGGCAGCTTGATTACCCAGAAGCTCAAGCACCATAAGGACGGTGCCGAGATGATCATCTGGATGTCGAAGAGCGGGTTGAGCGCGCCAGTAGAAGAGGATGGCGTGGTCTATGTGGAGGCCAAAGGCGCTTATGCGGCGATCCGCGTGTCCACAGGCGGTTTCAAGTGGATGGATGGCGAGTTTGAAACGGATCGCTTTGTTCCCGAAAACGCGACCATGATCCCCAATGATGAATACGCACCAGTGATCATTGAAGTCATGGCCAGGAGCGATGTCACGAGTTTCGACGCTTTCAAAAAAAAGGTAAAAGCCTGTGAAGTTCATATAGATGGGACGGTGCTGCGCTACAAAACCATCTATGGCGATCAGTTGACCTTTGATACCAGCGCCAAAGCCGTACCCTCAATCAATGGCAAGCCAATCGACTATGCGCCAAAGAAAGTCTTTGAAAGCCCCTTTCTCAATGCTGAGTGGAACAGCGGGGTTGTCACCATCACCAAGGGAACGCGAAAGAAGATCCTGGATTTTACAACAGACGACCCCGATCAGGTCCTTTACACCAGGCAGGGCAGTGATCCTTCCTGGTCGTCCATTCTCGAAGAGAAACAGATTCCGATCGGTACGAACTCCTCTGCGGGAATAACAGGTTCGATAATTGACGTCAATAACAAGGTGGTAGAAAAAGGTCCTCATGCCTTTCGCCCTATAGAAAGTGAAATCAATATTCACACACCGGGCAACAGTTTGATTCCTCGACGTGAGTTTCACAAATGGTCGCGATGGTATCAAGAGGACGGAAACACACAGGTATTTCGCCTTTTTGATGGCGAGCACAATGTGCGCAATGCACGTGCCAATGCGGCCCGGATTGAGGCATTTAGCAAAAAGAGGTGGAACCGCGGTACCTGGCATGAATGGATTGGCACCTACACGATTGTGAAAGCGCAGGGGTGTGGCATCTTTCAGGTGAAAAACAGCGGTGAAGACTGGTCTATAATGTTGGTTATGACCGCTGATGGTGACGTCGTATTCCAGCCGCGCAGAGCGACTTCTAAGACAGTATTAAAGAACATGGAAGGCAAGTCTTTTGATGTCCGCATTCGCGACAACGGCCATACATCTGAATGCTACATCAATGGAGAATTTATAGGACGCCACGACTGGGAAAGACCCAGTGGTCGCAGTACCTTTCGATGGGGTATGTACGTGGGCGGCAAGAAGCTTTCCAAAGATGCCTTATTATTTGTAACAGGCGCTACAGTAGATCCTGAAGGAACCCCCACCAGGAAGTAAATGGTGGCACTCCTGAAAATTGAGAGTCCTTCTTATTTCACCGATTGCATTTGGAGGTCAGGCTGTGGACACTGAGAAACAAACGGATTTTTCTGTTGTTCCCTTTGGAAGTGGGGGACAATTAAAAATGATCTATGACAGAAGGCAGCGCCCTCAAGCCATCTTTATCAACAATCGAGTATATATCGTCTATAATGGCGGGGCACCAATGGATGCTGAGGTCAGGGAAAAGACATATCCTTTTGTTATCTCTTTTAACCCCGAGACAAAGTCCTCCTCATCCCCCATACAGCTGGGAACCAAAGGCTCAAACGACCAGCATTATTGCCCCATAATCTGGGCTGATAATGATGACTTTTTACATATTTTGTCAGGTTGTCACAAAACGCCAGGAACACATTTAATATCCAAAAAGGTAGCGGATATTGGAAACAGTGTAGAAGACTGGTCTCCAGCCCCTGAAATAAGAAACTCGCTTTCTTACCCTACGGTTTATCACATATACAATAATAGACAAGTGGTTTATTTCCGAACAGGAGAGCACAGAAGTTCGTGGTCATATTTAATTTCAGACAATGAAGGTAAAACCTGGTCAGGGCCTGAAAATGATGTCACAGATTTAAACATGGGGGAAGAAACGGCAACAGTAGATAATCCGATGGACTTGAATGAGTGGTCTTCTTATCACACTTGCTTTCCGAGTAAAGATGGAAAGTTTTTGCACGCCGTATTTTGTTCTTATGATGACAATAAGAAGGATATCCCAGAAAAGTTTTACAATCCCCGTTATGGAACCAAAAAGAATCTCGGGCTCAAATACAATCTCTATTATGTAAAAATCAACCTTCAAACGCATGAGGTTGCGAATTTTGATGGCGAGACAGTCAGAACGCCCATTGACATTGGCACTGCAAATGACAAATGCAAGATTTGGAATACCGATTGGAGAGGCGCAGGCGTTCCACCTGATATTGTCATAGATGAAAATGACAATCCGGCCTTTTTGCATGTGCTATCAGAAGACGTGCCCGACAGGTGCAATTACTATTATGTGAGGTATATTAACCATGAATGGATACAGACGGTTATCACCCCTGCCACTGATGATTGGAACAGTTGCTATCTCAGGCAGGATGAAAGTGGCACGCTGCATGCTTATCTGATAGTAGGTGATCACAAATTTATAAAAGGAAAACGTGGCAACATGGACTCCAAAGGTGGAGGAGATATTGAAGAGTGGATCTCCACAGATAGTGGATTCACCTGGCAAAGAGTGAGAGATTTGACGCCACGTGCCCCGGAGTATGCCGGTTGGAAATTTAACAATATTCAACCGATCAAAGATCCAAAAGGAAATGTAAGAGATGGCATGCTCCTCTTTTACGGGTGGAAAGACAGTGAACTGTGTAAAGCGAAAGGATTTCTGATTATAGATCAAAAATGGTGAGAGGTTACAACGCGATTGGCAGTTCGCATTTTTATCGTCTGATACATTTGGAGAACCAGATATATGACAAAACAAGACAGACCCAATTTCCACTTGATCAGTAATCACGACTCCAGAGCCTGGAAATAATGTTGCTACGGAGATCAATACGCGCATACCCCGAATATTGACCGCCTATCGGCAGAAGGTGTGCGCTACACCAACGCGTTCACCGCTGGCCCAATCTGCTCACCGTCGCGCACGGGCATCTATACCGGCATGCATCCGACGACACTGGGCACGCATCATCACCGCAGCGCGATCATCCGCCCTGAAGGGGTTGAGTTGTTAAACACAATGCTGACGGACGCCGGTTACGCCTGCACGCAGCCGGATAATGACATCAATCTATACGTCTCCAAAGAGGAGCGTGAACAGTATTACAACGCTGAAGATTTCTGGGAGAATCGCCCTGAAGACAAGCCGTTCTTCATGTATTACAGACTGGGCAGTTCCCACGCCAGTGTATTCAAACTGACGCCCGAGGATGCGCGGAAAGCGCGTTCCTCGCTCTTGAGCGACGACGAGTTGCACGACCCGAATGATGTGCCGGTTCCGAGCTTCGTTCCCGACACCCCCCTGTTCCGCGAACGAATGGCGCTCTTCTACGACGCCCTTACCAACGTCGATAAGCAAGTAGGAGAGATCCTGGACGAGCTTGAAGCGCAGGGGCACAGTGAAGACACTATTGTGGTCTATTGGGGAGACCATGGCACGGGTTATCCCCGAGGCAAAATCCACGCCTACGACGACGGACTGAATATCCCGCTGATCATGCGATTCCCGGAGAAGTATCAGCACCTATCCCCGGCAGAACCCGGCAGTGCGGTTGATGAACTCGTCCTGCACATGGACCTCTGCGCGACGACCCTGCAGCTATCAGGCATCCCTATTGCCGAACACATCCAGAGCCGCAACCTGTGCGGTCCCAACAGAGATGAACCGAGAGAATTCGTCTGCAGTGCCAGGGATCGGCTGGACAACAACCCAGAAGTAATCCGCACAATCCGCACAAAAAAATACCGTTACTTCCGCAACTTCCTCCCCCACCAGCCATACGCTTCGTTCTATCCAGACGGCGGATTCTTTGCCACAGTGCCAGAGGAAGGAACTCCGGAACGCGCCTTCTGGGAGACCTCTTGCCTACCGGGCAAACAGAAGGTCCACGACCCCGACGGCGTATTTCTGATGCTCGGCCCGCCGGTCATGATCAAACAGGACGGGTTGCCTGAGCACTACCAGCAGTTCCAAATCTGGCAGGATCACAAACCCGCCGAAGAGTTGTATGACATCGAGAACGATCCCGAAGAGATAAATAACCTGGCAGATGATCCTGCTTACAGCAATGTGAAGGATGGGTTGCGACAGAACCTGTTCGGCTGGATGATCGAGACCCGCGATCTAGGCTTGATCGATGAACCAGAAATTGCTGCGCGAGCAGAGCAGTACAACGGCATTAGCCATGCAGTCGGGGCGCACTGTGATAATTACGAGCGTATTCTGGAAACAGCAGACCTGGCGCGCCTGGGTGACGAAGCAAAGGAAGAACTCGCAAAACGACTTGGTGATCCCGACTGCGCCGTGCGTTTCTGGGCTGTTACCGGCCTTTGCTCGCTCGGTGTGGAACGCGAGATGATCGAGCGCCTGTCCCCCCTTCTTGACGATCCCTCAATCAGCGTCAGCCTGGCCGCTGGGGACTATCTGGTGCGGGCAGGCGAAGGCGCCCTGGCCCTGCCTGCTTTTGAGCGCGCGCTGTCGAGCGATATCCTCTGGGCGAGGCTACGAGCCGGTGCCTATCTGTCATACCGCAGTCGCGAAGAACTCCAGCCCATGAAACCGCTTATTCCCGCCCTGGAGCAGGCCATAAATAAACAGGAGATGTTCGGACCGGAACACAATGCGCAACTCGAAAAGAACAATTACACAAGCGGGCTTGGTGGGCAGCGGGATGGCATCGTCAGGGTGTGGGTATTGGAGCGGGTGATGAAGAGAATCGAACTGTCCGCTAACTTTTAAAAATTGTTGAATGGAGAATTGATGCCCCCCAACATACTCTTTGCCTTTGCGGACGACTGGGGACGTTATGCCAGCGCATACCGTCCCGTCGAGGGCGAAAACGCGATTAACGCACTCCTCGACACCCCAAACTTCGACCGGATTGCCGAGGAAGGTGTGCTCTTCCGAAACGCCTTTGTTCCGGCGCCCAGTTGCACGCCCTGCCGGAGTTCCATCCTCTCGGGACAGTACTTCTGGCAGACGGGCCTCGGCGCCATCCTGCAGGGCGCTGTGTGGGACGAGACCATTCCGACCTATCCCCTCATTCTCGAGGAAAATGGCTACCACATCGGGTACACGTACAAGGTCTGGTCTCCGGGAAGAACCATGAACGCCCCCTACGGCGCAGAGCGCACGCGGTACGAGCCGGCTGGCAGGCTGTACAACCGCTTCTCTCACGTCGCGACCGAACGGGCATCTGAGCTCGGAATCGACGGGGCCAAAGAGATGCTCCTCGAAGAGACGCGGCAGAACTTCGACGCCTTCCTGGAGGCGAGGCCAGCGGAAAAGCCCTTCTGCTACTGGTGGGGTCCGACCAACACCCACCGTACCTGGGAGCGCGGCTCCGGCAAGGCGCTATGGGGGCTGGAGCCCGACGACCTGGAAGGTCGCCTTCCGGCCTTCCTCCCCGACGTCCACGACATCCGTGAAGACGTAAACGACTACCTGGGAGAGTGTCTGGCGGTAGATGCGGGTCTGGGTGTCCTGATCGATCGCCTCGAGGCCATCGGCGAACTGGACAATACACTCATCGTCGTCAGCGGCGACCACGGCATTCCGGGCTTCCCGCGCGCCAAGTGCAACCTTTACAACATCGGTTGCGAGGTAGCGCTGGCCGCCCGGTGGCCAGAACGCATCCCTTCTGCCCGCGTCGTCGATGACTTCGTCAACCTGATGGATCTGGCGCCCACTTTCCTCGACGCCGCGGGCGTTGACATCCCAGACAGCATGACGGCTCGCAGCCTTCTACCTGTGCTCGAAAGCAACAGGAGTGGACAGGTAGAAGCAGAGCGCACGGCCGTCGTTACGGGCCGGGAGCGCCACAATGTCATGGCGAGAGATGGCATGCCCTATCCGATGCGTGCGATCCGCACCCGGGACTTTCTCTACATCCACAACTTTGAGCCCGACCGTTGGCCTGTGGGGGATCCCCGAGGGCTCGACGACCCCAATGCGGAGGCGCCGTCCTGGGACAGTCTCCTGGCCAGCTCGCGCCCGGCGTATTCCGACATGGATGGGGGTCCAACCAAGGCCTGGATGATTCACCACCGCGCCGACAAAGATGTACAGCCCCTCTTTGAGATCGGCTTCGGTAAACGTCCTCGAGAGGAACTCTACGACCTTCGGGTCGATCCCCACTACATGAACAATGTCGCCACGAACCCGGACTACGATCAGATCCGCAAAGACCTGGCGAACGAACTCATGGGTCTCCTATGGGAGAACGACGACCCACGCCTGGTGGAGTCTCCATGTCGCTTCGAGCAGGCCCCCTACGCGGGTCCGCTGGAGGGCGACGAACTCCAGGAGGAAATCGAGCGGCTAACAAACCTGGGCTTGTCGGCACTCATTCCGAATGTTACGGGAGAATGACCACCGCGCCAAAATGAAAGGAGAGCAAACAATGGCTCAGATGACAGAATCGTCGATTGATTTGGACTGGCATGCGCTTTCAGAACAAGAAATCAGGCAATTTGATGAGCAAGGCTATCTCATCGTGCGCGACGTGCTCGATCAGGACATGATTGACCGGGTCGTTGAGGCTGCTGATCGGTTGATTGCGAGTGACGACCAACACATGCGCACGGGACGACTGGGCTTTAAGAATTGTATTGTGAAAGATGATGCTTTTATTCCACTGCTAACCCACGCCAAATCGCTGTCGGTTGCGGTACAGCTTTTGGGTGCACATATCCAACTGATGGTATCACAACTTGCTTATAGAGGCTCTTCCGATCCCTCGAAGAAAGTTCGGCGGGTCGGATGGCATCGCGATTATGGTGCAGCGACAAAAGTATTGGGAAATCATGTGCCCCGTGTGTTGTTAAAGTGCGCGTTTTATCTCAATGATCTGACCGAACCAAACTCGGGTATGACGCTGGTTGCGCCTGGCTCCAATCGCCATAGCAACCCCATTGAAGTCCCTGAAGGAGAGCCTGGACCAAAAGGTTATGTTGAAGCTTCTTTAAAGGCGGGTGATTGCCTATTCTTTGAAAATCGAACCGGGCATGCAGCAGGGATAAACACATCGGGTAACATGCGAAAGGCGATCATGATTGGTTATGGCTATCGTTGGGTGATGCCGCTGGATTATCGAAGCCAGGAGCCTGCCTTTATGGATAAACTGGATGAATTGGGCCGATATCTGGTTGGTGAAAGATATCCAAAGATAGAGGGTTACAAAGCTGGTGGCGGAGATAGCCCACTTACGCCGTGGTGCGAAGAGAATGGCGCGCCAGAGATCAGACCGGTTGTTTAAGAAGGAATCAAATATTTTTGATATTTCTGTGATTCGTTGACGCGCTTTTGTGTAACGCGGTATTATGGGATGAGGCCTATGGCGTCCAAAAACCCCAATGATCCGCCTTGGGCCAGGTCGTGTAGCATTTTTCGCACGAACAAAAAAAGCGCATCATAAAACGTGGTTTAGCCGCAGTATTGACCGACCCATTGTGGCCGAACAAGTGTGAAAAAAAAAGGATATCACCGCGCTTCGGTGTCAGTTCGATACCGGGTTCCAGATCTAACGAGGGGATATCCTTGTTCAGATCTTTCAGGTGCTCGTACTTGACCGGATCGGATTCAGCCAGGGCGCGTATCTTGCTGGGCGAACCAGGCCAAACACAGGTCCCGCCGCCCTGCGGTTCGATATCGCTTAGATAGAGGAGGCTGGTGATGCGATAGGGCCCGGGAAAGGTCTTGGGCACATGCTTCGGGTTGAGGCCGTCGATGTGCGGGTGCCGTGGCATGGTCCATTGCCCCGGACGCCCCAACAAATTTAGTGCAAAGATCGCTTCGGGTGAGTGCAACGAATCAATCGGTTCGCCCAGCAGCTGCGCTACAGCGTTGAGGTAGTCGTCTGTGGCGCAGGCCATCAAATCGGGATCCTGCACCCCGTTAAAGATCACCGCACCGCTGCCTTTGTTATACGTATCGGCGGTCTCCGGCACCGTCGACCAGGTGGACGCATCCCCCGCGTCCATGTCCATCAGCTTCCACATCGCCGCTTCGGCTTGAGCCGCGATCTGATCAGAAATCAGGCCGGAGGCCAGCAAGTAGCCGTTTTGTCGGTAAAAGGTGAGCTGATCTTCGTTTAGAGCCATAGAGTATTCCTCATTCGATGGTTTACAAGCCTTTTCTGCCATGTCCCATAATAAGTTAATTTCTGAACTACGGCAAATACTCTTCATTTTTTGTTTTTGTGGGCTATATTGATTATCAATATTTGTTTGATTATCATGAGGTATGGACAACTTTTTCGTATCGTGATTGCATTCTGATTGTTGTGCAATTAAGTAGGGAGGTTTTTGTGGCCAACAAAGAGAAGCCCAATATTGTATTCATTTTGACCGATCAGTGGCGCGCACAGGCGACGGGGTATGCGGGAGATCCAAATGTTAAGACACCCAATCTCGATGCCCTGGCTCAAAAGAGTATTCGGTTGGATACGACTGTGTCAACGTGCCCGGTTTGTTGTCCAGCTCGTGCCTGTCTTTTGACCGGGCAATATCCACTGACGCATGGGATCTTTTTAAACCAAATTCGGCTTGAGCCCAATACAACCACATTCGCTGAGGTTCTAAAGTCACACGGTTATGACACCGCATACATTGGCAAGTGGCATTTGGACGGAGATACCCACGAGCAAAATTTCATCCCACCTGAGCGACGGTTGGGCTTTGACTTTTGGCGCGCGCACGAATGCTCGCACAATTATTACGATTCGCCCTATTATGATGACTCGGGCATTATGAAAAAGTGGGAAGGATACGATGCGTTTGCACAGACCGATTGTGCGATTGAGTATCTGGAGGGCAGGCAGGATGAAGACGATCCCTTTTTCCTGTTTGTATCCTACGGCCCGCCTCATAACCCTTTCCACAAAGTGCCGGAAGAATACAGAGCGCTCTACAATGAAGATGAAATCGTATTGAGAGACAATGTGCCTGCTGAGAGTGTAGCGACTGCCCGGAATGATATGTGGGGTTATTATGCGCATATTACGGCACTTGATCACTGTGTTGGGCGTGTTGAAGAAGCACTTAAACGCCTCGGGGTGACAGAGGATACAATTCTTGTGTTTACCTCTGATCACGGTGAAATGAATGGGTCGCAAGGCCATGATCGGAAAATACGGCCCTGGGATGAATCTATTCTTGTGCCCTTTCTGTTGCGTTTGCCAGATGGGATTGGTCGTCAAATCGACACCCCTTTTGGCATACCAGATATGATGCCGACGTTGTTGGATCTGGTAGGCGCGCCTGTACCGGAAGGCGTCGAAGGGGTGAGTTTTGCCAAACACATGCTCGGTGAAGCCGATGCGCCTTTGGAGGCTTCACTTTTTGGATGCTACGTTCCGTTTGCCAATTATTCTTATGAACATGGTGGCAGGGAATATCGAGGCGTTCGCACGAGCCGTTATACTTATGTGCGTGACCTGGAGGGGCCCTGGTTGCTATATGACAATGAGGCAGATCCTTATCAGTTGGAGAACCTTTGTGGTCGGCCTGAGGTAGAATCTGTTCAAACGCATCTGGAAGGTTTGCTTTCAGATCTGTTGAAGGAACAGAACGACGCGTTTGAGAACGGGCAGGAATTGTTGGATCAATGGGGATATGAAATGGTAAATCCCCACGCATTTCGCAGGAAACAAATGTAAACGAAAATTAAAAAGTACTGTGAGCGAAAACGGATTGCAGCTTCTTTGGTTTAACAAGTAGGGAATACCGCGAACGACAGAAGATCGGCATTTTGAACGACAAATTTGAGGGATAGATATGAATCAACCGAATATTCTTTTTGTGTTCACAGATCAGCAACGCACAGATACCATGTCGTGTTACGGCAATGATTGGATTCAATCGCCGCATTTGAATGCGCTTTCGGAGCGGTCTTTTGTTTTTGAGAATGCGTATGTTGGTCAGGCTGTGTGTACGCCATCGCGGGGTACGCTGATGTCTGGGTTGTACCCTCATTCGCACGGATGTGTGGCGAATGGGATTCATCTACGAGAAGATACAAAGTCGATTGCGGAAATGATGCCAGATACATATCGCAAGGCATATATGGGCAAATGGCATTTGGGCAACGATACCGTTCGCCAACATGGGTTTGATGAGTGGATCAGTATTCAGGATAATTTGCGGCATTTGAATACGATTCAAGATGCGCCGATGAGTTCCCACTATGAGTGGTTGGTGGCGCAGGGCGTTGAACCACCCTCGCATTTGGCACCGGACTTGAAACAATTTTCTGCAGGAGATCGCGCGCGTTTGCCAGCGGAACAACAGGTCGGGGCGTTTGTCGCGCAGGAAGCGGATCGGTTTATTCGAGAAAATGTCGATCAGCCCTGGTTACTGGTGTGCAGTACGTTTGAACCGCACCCTCCATATACAGGGCCGTATGACGGTTTGTATGATCCTGAGAAATTGCCGGTTGGCCCGACGTTTTTGAAACAGCCTGAAGGACATTCGCGATTTAATCGGGTGCGAGCAGAGCATTATGCAACGAAGAAGGAGGCAGGTGAAGATTTAAGTACGGAATTGGGATGGCGGAAAGTGAGATCGCAATACTTCGGAAATATGAAGATTGTGGATGATGCTGTGGGGCGGATCATTCAGGCATTGGAAGAGACAGGGCAACTGGAGAATACGATTATTGCTTACACGAGTGATCATGGGGAAATGGTGGGCGATCATGCCATGATGGAAAAGCGGACGTTTTACGAAGAGTCTGCGCGAGTGCCGTTTTTGCTCAGTGTGCCGTGGTTGAATAAGGAACAGAAACGAATCGATGGTGTGTTTGGGCATGCGGATTTGGTGCCGACGCTTTTGGATCTGGCGGGCGTTGAAGTTTCAGATCAGTGTGAAGGGGAGAGTTTGGCTGGTGCACTCACCGGTGAGCGCGATTTGAAGGATCACGTTGCATTTATGGAGTGGAATGGGATTGGCGATCGCAATTTAGGGAATCCAAGCATTAACTTGATGGCGACATTGCCCTGGCGATCTGTGGTGACGGGTGATCGCTGGAAGTTGAATTTGTGTGCTGGTGATCAGTGTGAGTTGTTCGACCTTAATACAGATCCTTATGAAGAAAACAATCTGTTTGATGTTCCTGAACATCGCGATCGCATTCGCGATATGGCGGCGAAGATTCGATTGTGGCAACATGAAACAGGAGATACTGTGCCTTTGCCGAGTGTTTAGAATCCCCTCTGTATTTTTGGGATTTCTGATTATAGCTCTATTCTCCAGCACGATCCTGAGGGTTCATTACCATCCATAAACGCAGCACATTTTCCATTAATTCTGGGCCACCTGTTATGGCCTCATAATGTTCACTTTGGTTTGATGCTTTTGGCAGAGGGGATTGATCACTCAAAAAAGTTTCTACCGATAAGTCCATATACGTTTTTGCTTTGCTTAAAAAACGTTCTGCCCCTGTTAATTCATACGCACTCATCATCATATTAAATATGCTGGAATAATTGCTGGGATAAAGTACTGCTGACGGCGGAGGATCTTCGTTGTAATAGGCATTCACCGCTTTCATAAAAAGGATTCTATAGCCTTCAATACCTGTTAGTTTATACCGCGCATAACATTTGTTTGCCTGCTCGGTACTTCCCGATCCCACCCCATAACCAGCCGACCACATTTCAGTCCAGGCATCCGTTCCAGTACTTGACCTCCGAAAATTCCCCGGTACAAGGGTCATAAGGTTGGCGGATTCAAGAAATCCTTTTCCGCCTTTTGACGGATCGTGATCAAAACTTAAATACAAAGAATCTGTTCCTTCTGACAATTTCTTCATCCTATTTGCAAGGTCTGCGGGCATAAAATCCTTTGCGCGATAGAGATTGGATGCCAGATTCATACTTTGTTTCAAAGAATATTGCTCAGGAAAATCTGATGCATATAAGATCGCACCTTTATCGGTTGTATTTCGCTCATAATAATTCAATACGGTTTCAATGGCGGTTAAAAAAACTTCTTTGCCAGTTTCCCGATATGCTTTTGTCCAAACATAGATATAATTGCCGCCATGTGCGGGAAAAGCTCTTCCTTTTCCAGGACTATGTGTGTCATAACTGGCATGTCGGCTAAACTCGCCCGCTTCTGGTCCTTCGTGCGCATAAATCTGGTGTTCCCATAATCCCAGTGCAAACTTTTCAGCAGCTTCCGGATTAAATTCCCACACCTTGTCCCAATAATTGAAAATTTTGTACTCGTGTGTCAAAGATCGAGTACCCATTTTAATAGGCGCCTCTGTAAAAAAATCCCAACCGATGTGTTCTCCCCAGGCCATAAATCCCGTTTCAGGACTTTGGCAGTTGGCAAAAAACCATTTGATTGCTTTATCCGCTTCCCGTGCATACTTGTCATCTCCTGTGATTTCCGTCAAGTGATAAAGTATGCTGTATAAACCATTATCTTTTGACGTATTTGAACCACGCCAAGTGCGATCGCCATTGCGGATACCTTTGGGTGCATCGGGAGGATTTTCGCGATATACATTTCCGGTTTCCCGGTTAAGCGTTGTGGCAAAAAGGGGCGAATGTTCTTTTCCGTAACGGTCGCGCCCGCGGGTAATCATATAATCGGCATAAGCCTTTACTATGAGAAAGTATTTAGCACCTTCCGATTTTGACAAATCAATCGTGCTCAAATCTTTGGCTGGCAGCTCGGTGGGGCTTTGGGCCGCGACGTTGCCCGAGGTCAAAGCCAATAGCAATGCAATGGTCAGACCCCTGCCTATCTTCGCACCTTTGAATGGTCTTGCTTTCATCTTTCTTCCTCCTCAATGCATTTGAAATCACCAAAACTACTGCTGGTGTCCAGGGGCAGGATCCGGATGCATACTACAACAAGGGACGGACATGAAGCAAGCGAATTTGTTCAGGGTGATTTCCGAGCAAAATTCCAAATAACATACATCGCCTTCCGTAAGTACCTGTCTTTTAAGAATTGTTGAAATCCAACTCTTTTTTTTGTACAATGGTTCAGTATTGAAGTTAGTACAATGGTTCAATATTGAAGAAAGAGGGCTTATTCCATGAATACAGCATTGGCAGCACTGAGTACAGAAGAGATCCAACAATTTATTACGAACGGATTCCTCGTTAAACGAAATATTCTCGACCCCAAACTTTGTGCTGCAGCGCGGGACAGGCTGTGGGCGGGAAACACCTCAAGTCATTTGCGCCGAGACGATCCTCAAACCTGGCTAAACGGTCTTCCGGAGGCAGATCGTCAAAGCACGCCTGATGGCATGAATGATCGCACCGGTGACCACGGCTGGCGATTGCGTGAACTCTCTGGCGACGAGGACTTAATCAACTTGCTTCCACGCCGTGTATTCCCGTGGTTTGAGCAACTTCTCGGCGAAGGTGAAGTTGTGACACCAGAGGTAACTTCCTCCGCGGCCGATCCAGATCCGCGTGGAAGTCGGTTGCGTGGTTGGCCAGTCTGGGGTGGCAAGGAGTTGCGCGGTATGTATTGCGTGCTGCCGAGAGAGCGTCCTGGCGACTCACCTGCTCTGGCGGATGCCGTCCGTGCCGGTGCACACATTGATCCCGAGCCGGTGCATCTGGTGGCAAGCGCATACGTTGACCAGGTTCCCAAGGGTGGAGGTGGCATCGCCCTTTTTCCCGGCAGTCACCGCTTGCTCTACGAAGCAGAGCCGGACTCTGTAGATCTTGCCCGCTATTCAATTCTACATTCGCCCCATCCGGAAAGCGGCGCTGCGGCATTTGTTTTGCCGCAGCCTGCAGGACTCAAGGACGCACTCGCCGACATTGAACCCTTTGAGTTTTTTGGTGACGAGGGCGATGTGGTTTTGTGGCACGGGCGAATGTTCCACTCGGCAACGCGGAACTACAGCAATCCTCCGCAGATTCGACAGATGATTCTTTATGATGCTTACAAAAAATCTGTATATGACAGAGTATATAACGGCCGTTATGTCAAAGGGCCACGACCATCGCCACCGCCCAACGTGAGAAAACTCCACGAACTTGAACTTGGGCCAGAAGTTCCCCCGCCAGAGCCTCGCCCGGAAGGTCCGGGGCTTTGGGATGATTGGAGCGAGGCTGTTCGCACGGTTGCAGCTTCTTTCGCATCGAGGCCATCGGCGAGACGGAGCGTCTGAAATCAGGCCGGTTGTCTAAGAGACAGCCTGGAACCAAAATAGGTCTTAGCGAGTCACACCAAATTTGCAAAGGAGAAGGCAATGGATAGAATTAGAATAATGGCATCGCTGGTTATTCTCGCGACTTTTGCGATTTCCGTAGCGTTTGCTGCCGATTCTGAAAAGGATTCTGGTATGAATTGCGACATGTTCAATAGTGAAGAGATTCTTGACGAAAGCACGCTGGATATAAAGACGTTGAAGGACTGGCATGTAGATGAGGTGACAGGCACGACGCGACAAAAGCTCATCGAAATCAATGTCGCCGAATGGTGGCCGGGACAAGATTATCGGATCCCGGTGCGTATGATTGTGCCGCTCGAAGGCAAGGCGAAGGGCTTTAGCATTACGGGAGCCAATCCCTATGAGACGTTGATGAAAGACTCGCGCCCAACCGACTTTCAGGCAAAACTGCTGGCAGGTGGCGTTGGCCTCGTTAAGACGCACGTCAAGGCGTTTAGGCAGATTCCGGGGAAACAGGGTTTGGAGCAAAAAATGATGCGCAGGTTCATGAAAGACCTGAATCCTCGATACACGACTCTCTGGATTTGGTCGATGACCTTAATGCGGGCAACCACCGCGGCGTATGCGGAAACCGACTACTTCGAAAAAGGCAAAGTGGCCGGTTCGGGCAGCTCCAAGAACGGCATGTCGCCTGCGGTCGCCTTGATACATGACGAGCGTTTTACCGCGACATGCTCCAACCATGCGTTTGCTTACTTTTCGCCGACTCGAAGAGCCGACAGGGAAGCAACGGCGAAAGCTGAAGAGGCAAACAAAGCATTCTTTGAGGCTGTAAAGGCCGGCGATATCGACCTGGATCCAAAACGCGCCAAATTGTATCAAGGCGTTATGGTGGGATCTGAGCGCAGTATGGGTAAGATGGCGCTGAAAATGGGGAAATCCCTGGACGATATGCAAAGCTTTGCGGATCGCTTACGGCCCGGGGTGAGCGTTACGGAGAATTGGGATCGTCTGATGGCGCGCGGCGTTGATATTCTTTTTCAGCCGGGAACGCATGACTATGTCGCCTACGATATTCTCTGGGGAGCGCAAAACCATCCCCAGTTGCCTGTCTATTACGAACCTAACGGTGGGCACTCGCAAACGCCGCATGTCGCTGCTGCAAAGGACGAACAGAATAAAGACGCCTTCCTCTGGCATCACTTCTTTGGTGGCGAGCCTTTGCTACAGCCTCCGAAGTCAAATTATAAAATCTCCAAGGACAAACTAAGTGTCAGCGTGCGTTTTAATGAAGGACCTCAGCCGATAAACGGACGCATATGGTGGATCTATGATCGCGCTCCGGCAGGTTCCGCCCCCTTCTTGCACGAGCAAATCCCCGAAGACCAATGGATGGATATGGAACGCGATGCAAAGACGGGTGCCTGGACTGCAACCATACCGTTAAAGGAGGGGTTTTCTCGGATCGATTTCTTCAGCAATCATGGACGAGATGTTAACGGCTACAAGCAGTATATTTCAAGCCCCTATACCCAGGTAAAACGCTGAGCTAATGGATTTGCGACCCAATTTGGCATAGGATTTTCATATTGCAATCAAGAGAAAATAGAAGCGAACCATGGTCTGGTTACCTGACCATATAGATTACGGAGAACCAAAATGAACGATGATCAATTGAACCGTCCGAGCAACATTTTATACATCTTCACCGACGATCAGAGCTTTCGGTCTGTGAGTTGCTATCCCGAGGCGCATTCGTGGATCAGTACGCCAAACATCGATCGTCTCGCCCATGAGGGGATGCGTTTTTCCAACTGCTATACCAGTGCCTGGTGTGCGCCTTCACGCGCCACGTACCTGACCGGAAAATTGCCGCATGGCGTGATGAGCATGCACCTGCCCACGAGCTACCCAAACTATGTCCGCGATCCAGACCAGTGTCCGTACTGGCTCGAGAATCTCCGTGAGAATGGTTGGTACACAGGCATCGTCGGCAAATGGCACACAGGTCCCGATCATGGTCACGGTCGGTACTGGGATTTTTCTGCCATCTGGGACCACAGCCAACCCGAGAAATACGGGCCCTATTATGTCAATCAGAGCATGAGTATCAACGGGGGACCGCCGGAACCGGTTGGCGGCTATTCTACCGATAACTACACGGAGTATGCACTTGAATTTCTCCGTGGACGGGCAGAAGAACCGGATAAGCCCTGGCACCTCTGGCTGTGCTATGACGCAGTACACGGCCCCTGGAAAGTGGCTGACCGCCATCTCCAGGATTATCCAGATGTTTCCCAGGTCCCCACGCCAGAAGACATCTATCCGCCGCGCCCGACCAAGGCGACACATATGCGGGACTATGGTGTTTGGCGCGAGGGAGATCAGGGCCAACCTGTAGGCATCCGGGATGGACGGACCCTCACCGATTGGGAACAACAATACAACCGGGGCGTGCGCGCTCTGGATGAAGGGGTTGGCAGGGTGATCGGCGCCATAGAGGAGATGGGGCAATTAGATGATACCCTGGTCGTCTTTACGTCGGACCAGGGATTTGCCTGGGGACAGCACGGCTTTCGACTCAAGGTGGCACCCTATGATGCCAATATCAAAGCGCCGATGATCATGCGGCTGCCGGGACGGATTCCCGCAGGCACAGTATGCGATGTGCCAATCGGCGGCCAGGATATCCCGCCTACCTTTCTCTCGTTGATCGGCATGGAACAACCCTGGAAGATGCACGGGAAGGACCTGACACCATTGCTCTCCGATCCCAACGCCGAATGGGATCGCCCGCTGCTGATGGAGTGTACGGGTCATTATTTTGGCGAAGACACCGATGTCGGCTGTGGCGAGCCAATAGGCAATCCTCCTATCCCCTGGTGGGTATCTCTGTGCACGGGAAAGTACAAATATATCCGCTGGCTCGTCCCCGGGGAGATCGAAGAGATGTACGATCTCGAGAATGACCCCGAGGAACTGGAAAACCTCGCTTTGGAATCCGATTACCACGAGTTGCTTGCCCAACTTCGGCAAGGGACCATTGATGAGCTTCGACGCACGGACGCGGGAATGGTCGATAACCTGCCACCAGTCAAGATAATGACCAGAGAGCAGCTTCTCGGCGGGTTTGCGTGAGTTCTTCCACATTCTGGTAAAAATCCAGGCGTTTCAAACGAAATAAAAACTGGCGACCTGGGAAAATCGACAACCGGTTCAAGATTACCGGGTAGATCATTATGGGCACAAAACCAAATTTTCTCATCATTGTTACAGACGATCAGGGCTACGGCGATCTGACCGCATTCAAACACCATGCGCCAGACGTGCAAACGCCAAACATGGACCGGCTCGCTGAGCGCGGCGTTCTCTTTTCACAGGCCTATGTGACAGCTCCCGTATGCAGCCCTTCGCGTGCCGGGTGGAATACAGGGCGACACCAGGTGCGTTGGGATCCGAAATCCTCCTTTTTATGCGGACATCCTGAAACAGAAAAGAACATCGCCGAAATCATGAAGGCTAACGGCTATACCACAGCGCGTTTCGGCAAGAACGATTACGGCCTGGGCTTTCACGATCACGAGGCTCACGAATATCCGTTGAACCATGGCTATGACGAGTTTCTCGGATTCTCAGCACACGGCCACGACTATTTCCTCCTCACCAAAGACATCGAAGATCGCACGCCCGATCCAAAAGGGCACAGCGCGGTTGTTGGACCGCTTATGCACAACCGGGATTACAAAGAATTTGGAGAAGGTTATCTGACGGAGATCTTTACCGACGCGACAATCGATTTTCTCGAGAGCCACCAGGAAGAACCTTTCTTTGTGACGCTCTCTTACAACTCCGTGCATCACCTGATTCACCAGGTGCCCAGGCGATACCTCGACAAGCACGGCGTAAGGGAGATTCCAAACTACGACCCGGAGACCATGGGCGGGTATGGGGACTGGTTCAAAAGGTATAGAATCCTCGGCGAGATCAATGCCGACGAGTTTCGCAGATACTATCTGGCGAACCTGAATTGCCTCGACGACAATATCGGTCGCCTTCTGGACACGTTGGATCAGCTATCGCTTGCCGACAACACCATCGTGATTATGTTTTCAGACAACGGAGGCGCACCGAACACCGGTGCCTGCAATCTGCCGCTTGCCGGGAGCAAGTTTACGCTCTGGGAGGGCGGGATTCGCGTGCCATTTATCCTCGCCCGTCCAAATGAGTCGGCATCTGGAACGATCTGTGACAGGACGATCTCAACGCTCGATATTCTTCCGACCTGTTTACAGGCGGCAGACATCAATCAGCCAGAAGGTTTGGATGGTCACCCCATTCCAAAAGATGTCACAAAAATCGCAGACGAGCGAGACCTCTTCTGGCGCTGGGGCGACAGTTATGCCGTGCGCTCTGGTGATTGGAAACTGTTGCATAAAGGTGGCAGGAGAGGTCGAGAGCCCTGCGATGGGATCGTTGAACGCACAGAGCTTCTCCAGAATACCTGCCTGTTTAACCTGAAGGAAGATCCCTCCGAGAGTCAAGATCTGATTGATCAGCATCCCAGGGTCGTTGAGCACCTGCAGGAGTTGTACAGAGCCTGGTCTGAGGAAGTCGATAGGAGCTAAGAGATGAAAAACATTGTGGTGATCACCATTGAGCATCTTGCCGCTCGCGCATTGGGATGCTATGGCAATCCCGTCGGAGCGACACCTCATCTGGATCGCTTTGCCAGCGAAGCCATCAGGTTTGAAAACTGCACCGTACCTTCTCCGCTCTGCGTCGCATCACGGGTCGCATTTTTCACGGGTCGTTATCCCAGCGTTACTGGTTCCAGAGACAACACGCTGTTGATGCAAGAAAAGGAAGGGTTTCATCTTCCAGGGCTCTTGAAAGATGCTGGCGTCGGCTGTGGCCTATTTGGGAAAAACCACTGTTTCCCAGATGCCGAAACTGCAGGATTTGAAGCGTGTATTGAAGAGTCGCCACTTCGGCACAAGCAGCGAGAAGCCTATGGGAAGCCATTTCCTGGGCCTGCAATACCCATCAACCCATCCGTGTTCGAATCACAAACAAGACGTTTCCGTTGGGGAGATCACCCAAATCCAATCTGGTATGGCGGAACCTACCCTTTCGGTCCTGCTGAAACGCCAGCAAGAGCCAACGTGAATCATGCCCTCGATTATCTTGAACGGAAGGGTGACGAGCCTTCGTTTGTGTGGTTGAGCTTTTCCGATGTTCATCCGCCCTATCGGGCTCCCGAACCTTTTGCCACGATGTACAGACCCGAGGACATGCCTCTCCCACATAGACCAGAGAGTGAATTGGACTCAAAACCGTTCGTTCAGCAAGTCTATTATCACGGCGGGTGGCTGCATCTCATGGATGACGAGCAACTGCGCCAGACAATGGCGTATTACTACGGCATGCTCAGGCACCTGGATGAATGCCTGGGCAAATTCTTTGATGGACTCAAAGCGCTTGGTCGTTGGGACGACACCATCATTGTTGCCACAGGTGACCACGGTGAGTACCTGGGCGAACACGGACTCATTCGGAAAACTGCTGCATTCTACGACTGCATTGTCCAGGTCCCATTGATCGTAAGGGGTTTGGAACATGCACGGGATGGTGCAACGAACGCACTGCAAATTGAGCAAATCGACTTGATGCCCACATTACTCCAGAGTAGCGGAATCTCGATCCCGCCGGGTGTTCAGGGTAGAAGTGTGACCGAAATGATGTCAGGTATGGTCCCAGAGAGAGACTGCACCTATGCGGAAGTTGGTAGCCGTCAGCCATTGCCAGAGGGAGGACCAGAAGCAGAACTGGACGCGCTGAAAGCCGGCATAAGTCGGACTGAACCCGTACCTGAATTGCCGCTGGTTGAGTCGGGAACGTTCTTCCTTTCTCGGGGTCGCATGGTTCGAAACGAGAAGTGGAAATACGCACATTATGTGAATGATCGTTCTGAACTTTACGACTTGCAGAACGACCCGGGCGAACTGGTGAATCTGGCAGGAAACCCGGATTATCGAGATCGGGAAGAAGCCATGCGCAGCAGGCTGCTGGAACGAACAATTGAAGCTGGCGACCCTCGTTGAAAGGAGAACCGCAATGGCTGAATCGAAAAGACCCAATATCGTATTTGTCTTCGCCGACGATTGGGGGTGGGGTGACTTGAGTTGCTACGGCCACCAGTTTGTAAAAACGCCAAATCTGGATCGGCTCGCTTCGCAGGGCATTCTCTTCTCACAATTCTATGTTTGCTCGGGGGTGTGCTCACCCAGCCGGGCAGCGGTCATGACGGGTCGATTTCCTGCCCACTGGGGCATACATGGCCATTTTGCTCGTCACGAGCAGAACGCCCTACGCGGCATGCCAGACTGGTTGGATCCCGATGCAACGACCATCACGGGTCTCCTGCAACAAAGTGGCTATGCTGTTGGACACTTTGGCAAGTGGCACCTGGGAAGCGGCGAAGAAGCACCCAATACCACGGCTTATGGAATTGACGAATCCAAAACATTCAATGCGGTCGGACCCCCCATTGAGATTCCCGAAGGCAGATCTCAATCTACAGAGGTAATCATAGATGAAACCATATCCTTCATCGAAAGACATCAAGATGAGCCTTTCTTTGTTCAAGCGTGGTTGCTTGACACCCACGCCACTCTGGATCCTACAGAGGAGCAGATGGAACCCTATATGAATCTTACCGCTCAAGGCCTGGAAGACAAACACAAAGGTGCACTACGCATCTACTATTCTGTCGTTACCAACGCGGATTACCACATAGGACGGCTCATGGATCGGCTGGATCAACTGGGCCTTTCCGACAACACGATTGTCATCTTCTCAGCTGACAACGGCCCTGAGGATATCCACGTTCGAAATGCGTCACACAGTGGCGTCGGTTCTTCTGGTCCCTTTCGAGGTCGAAAAAGAAGCCTCTACGAAGGCGGTGTGCGAACCCCTTTCATTCTTCGGTGGCCAGGCAGCGGCGGACCAAAAGGCAAAGTTGACAACACGACGCCCTTATGTGCCATAGACCTGTTGCCTACTTTTTGTACCATCGCTGGCATAGATATTCCCGACAACATTGGTCTGCAGGGCGAGGATATGACAGCCGCCTTTCGAGGTAACTCGGTAGATCGCACGACGCCGTTGATGTGGGAGTGGCGATTTCGGGTTCACGGCCATTGCCTTCACAAAAGCCCGATCCTTTCAATCCGCGAGGGTGACTGGAAGCTGCTTCTCAACCCGGACAGAAGCCGTGTCGAGCTGTACAACATTCCTGCAGACCCGATGGAACTCATCAATCACGCCAAATTTGAAGAGACCGTGGTCCAACAGATGTCAGAGCAGGTCATGGATTGGCAAGCCACACTGCCGGAAGGCCCCATCGATGATGATGCTGGATCCAACGCTTACCCATGGCCCGGGACGATTTTCCAATCCTGATTTCTGCTATAGAGGTAAGAACATTTTATGCAGTTACAAAATAAACCCAACATCATCTTCTTCATGGTCGATCAGATGGGGGCGAAGTGGCTGGAAGCGGCCATGAATGGCATCTGTGACCTGCCCAACCTGAAACGCCTCCAGAGCATGGGCGTGACCTTCACCAATGCGTTTTCCAACAACCCGGTCTGCTGTCCGGCTCGGGCGGGCATTGCCACGGGCCTGACCAGCCGGGGCCACGGTCTGCTCTCCAATGGCTACCGACTCAATCCCGACATCCCCACTTTCATGAAGACACTGCAGATGGCCGGATGGCGAACCGGCGCGTTCGGCAAGATCCACTTCTATCCGTTTGACTCAGAATACTACCCGTACCCGGACTACAGGGAGTACGGCTGGGATGTGGTACACAACACCGAAGACAACCGGACTGGCGAGTGGCACGACTGGATCGAAAAGGAGCATCCCGAACACTATGATGCGATCATGGCAACCCCGGCGAATTGGAATTCTCAGTTGCCTTATTACGATTCGTATGGCGAACAGAAGATCAACCTGACCGAAAGGATGCGCCGGGCAAAAAAGAAAATGGCATGGGCTAAAGGCGATGACGGAGGGAACAAAACCCGAACCGAAGGCTACTACCCCCTACCCTTCCCGGAAGAGATCTCGCAGACCAACTGGATTACGGAACATGCCCTGAATTTCATCGATGAAACGCCCGCGGATCAACCCCTCTACACCCACATCAGCTATGTGCAGCCCCACCCCCCGTTTCATCCACCTGCGCGATTCCTGGATATGGTCAACGAGGATCTCATCCCCGACCCTGTCGGTTACGGCACGGACCACTGGAATGGGCCTGACCGGATACCGGACTGGCGCTACTACCGCAAGCTCTACTTTGCCGATTTTATCCACCTCGACGAACAGATCGGCCGCATCCTGGAGCGATTGGAACAGGTCGGCAGAATGGAGAACAGCTACTTCATCTTTGTGTCTGACCACGGCGAGATGCTCATGGACCACAATCTGGGTGGAAAATCCGCCAGACACTACGACGCCGTCATCCGCATCCCGCTGATTGTAGCCGGACCAGGTCTGAAGCAGGGCAGCACTTGCGACCTCTTCGTGCAGCACGAGGACATCTGCCCGACCGTGTTGGATATGCACGAAACACTTCTGGCACAGCACCCGAGGCCCCTGTCGAGGCGTGGGGTCGGCGATGGCCATCCGCTATGTGCCGGCCGTTCGCTGATGCCTCTGTGCAAGGGAGAGCGGGTCTCGGACTGGCGGCAGTCGGCATTCTCCGAGTCGTTTGGCGGCCTGTGCGAGTCGCCCTTCCATGAGGGGATCATGAAGTTCCCCTGGAAAGAGACACTGCGAAACCGCGAGTTCCGCTACTCGGTCACGCCAGGGCGCGATGACGGGGAAGAACTCTTTGATCTCACCAGGGACCCAGACGAACTGGTCAACGTCGTGCATGATCCGGCGTACCAGCAGGCGCGTCAGCAACTGATGAAGGAAATGATGCACCGCGTCATGCTCCAGGAATTCCCGCTACCACCGCGTGACCTGGTGGTGATCGGCGCCCATTAGAAGTACAGATTCGCGCAACAAACCCATTGAAAACTGAAACACCAGGAGGCTGAAATGCAAAAAGATCCCAAATCTCTCGAAGAACACCTGGAAGAATTCAAAACAGTTGGATTTACACTTTTCCCAAAGATGCTGGACGATGTCTGGGTCAAAGCCATGCGAGATTCATTTGAAGAAATCGGTGATCGCCTCCCCAATCCCGATGGCAGCCGACCCCAGGTCTTTGTCGATGTGTTAGAACACAAACCCGATCTCATTCTCTCTGCCTTGTCAAATAAGCGCCTCCTGGACTTTGCTGAAATGATCGTGGGCCCGCATGTCCAACTCGAATCCATCACATACCGGCGCACGGCACCACAGGACCCAAACACAAACCCGGTACTGGGTTTTCACCGGGACATGTTCGCCGAGTTTCCTCAAGAAGGCGTTTACCAAAGGCCCTTACTCTTCAATGCCCTGAGCTATTTACAGGATCTCACAGATGAAAATGGTCCCCTGCGTATTATTCCAGGCTCACACATGAAAGCCATGTCTTTAACGGCCGAAGAAAGAAAGCAACCCCATCCTGACGAAGTCATCCTTTATCCCAAATCTGGAGATATAGCCGTATTCCACAATGCGATAGTGCACTCGGGAACAGCCAATTATTCAAAGGACTATCGGTATCTCTTCTTTTTAACGATGAATCACTCCTGGCTTAAACACAGAGCCAATTATTCAGGACCAATTTCTCAAGCAGTCAAAGCGCGAGCACGAGAGACTGGCAATCGTCGACTACTGCGCCTCCTGGGCGAAGATGCAAATGTATTTCGGCGAGCCAACAGTGGATTTATGCAACCCGACGAAAAAAGATGGGAAGAGTGGATCGCTGAGGATATTGCCGCGCTCAAGGAATGATCATTATGGCCACAAAACCAAATTTTCTCATCATTGTTACAGACGATCAGGGGTATGGAGATGCGGGTTGTTATTGGGATACAGAGGTCGATACACCAACGATGGATGCGATTGCAAAAAATGGGGTGCGTTTTACACAGTTGAGGGTCAATCCACTTTGTGCGCCAACGCGTGCATCTCTTTTTTCTGGGCAGTATTCTTTGGGATGCGGCATGTGGCGTGGCCCATCACTGCCGGGGCAGAAAACAGATACGTTGCCAAGGCGCATTCATGATGATGTAAAACTTTTGCCCGAGTTTTTGAAGGAAGCAGGATATAAAACTGGCATGTTTGGCAAGTGGCATTTGGGATATGATGCACCCAATGTGCCCAATGAACGCGGTTTTGAAGAATTTGTCGGATTTTTGGGTGGTGCACACCCCTATTGGCCTTTTGATGGTAGTCGCCTTTTGCACAATGACCAGCCCATGGTGCATGAAGATCATTTGACGGATGTGTTTACTGGTTATGCGATTGACTTTATTCGGAAACATCGTGATAAGCCGTTTTTTTGTTATGTGCCTTACAATGCTGTGCATGGTCCCTTGTGGCGAGAACAGGCACCCAAAACATCGGGCAAAGCCGAGTGGTTAAAAAAGTATGAAGATCGCGGTATTGAGTTCCCCAAGCGCGACTATTGTGCGGTGCTGGATCATATGGATGATGGTGTGGGTAAAATCATGGCGACATTGCATGAGTTGGCTATCGTAGATAACACACTTGTCATCTACTTGAGCGATAATGGTGCAATGATTGATAAATTTCCGGGCAATAATGGCCCTTTACGCGGGCAAAAAGGAATGACATATGAGGGTGGAATCCGCGTGCCTGCGGTGATGCAGTGGCCGGGTGTTATTCCCAAAGGGATGGTATCTGATGCAGGTGCTGTGCATTTTGATTTGTTTGCCACTGTGCTGGATGCGGCTGGCATTGAGATTCCCAAAATGAATGGACAGCATCCAGTTCATGGAGTGAGTTTGCTTGCGCATTTGAGATCACATGGGCAAGAAGATTTGCCAGGACGGTATGTGTTTTGGGATTTGTTTGGGAAAATGGGAGCGGTAAAAGACGATTGGAAACTGGTTGGTACAGGCCCTAATCATCGCGGGCAATTTGCCGAGGCTATTCCGGCTATTGAAGAATTGCAATTTGAATTGTACAAGCTCGATCAGGATATTGGCGAAGCCAATGATTTGGCCAGTCAATATCCTGAGATTTATAACGATCTTAAAAGCCAACTCATTGACTGGTTTCAACGGGCGAAAGGATCGTGATGATGGGTGATAACAACAGCGGTTCCTACCCGAATATCGTGATCAGCCCTTTTACACATCCACAGAGACAGGATAAGAGATGAAAAGCATTAATGCCTGGGAACTGTACGCGACCTGGTCTAAGGAAGTCGATGGAGATCGAAAAACAGGTTATGATAAGGAGTGATTTTATGGGGCAGACGCTTTTTGTTTCATCTAAAGGTGACGATAGAAATTCTGGCACCGAAGAACAACCTCTTGCTACGCTAAAACGGGCGCAAGAGGTTGTTCGTGCATGCAAACAAAACGGGCCGATAACAGTGTGTTTGAGACAGGGAACTTACTATTTGAACGAGACGCTCATTTTTGGTGCAGAAGATTCTGGGACGAAAGATGCGCCCATTGTTTATCGGGCTTATGAGGACGAAGAGGTTGTTGTTAGTGGAGCAGAGTCTGTGGACTTGATTTGGGAAGACGCCGGAGATGGGCTGGTGAAGGCTAAGGTGCCTGAGGGCTTGGATTTTGATCAGCTTTTTATCAATGGTGAAAAGATGGTTCGCTGTCGCCATCCAAATGCTGATCCGCGAGATGGGTTTTTTGATGGCAGCATTCGATGGGTTTCGCCAGAGACCTCTCAAGATGCCATTGATTCGGCGCGCTTAAAAGGATATGCCAATCCGGTGGGTGCTTTTGTACACGGGATGATGTCGCTGGGGTGGGGTACATTGCACTTTCGTATTTTGGAAAAAGATCCAGATGGGGTTTACACCTTTGAGTACGAGAAGGATCGGAAGGTAGAAGGTGGGTGGCAAAACAGTGGGCGAAGAACCAATCCGTATGATGTGTTGGCTGAAGGGCGGATGTTTATTGAAAACGTGTTTGAAGAATTGGACGCGCCTAAAGAATGGTTTTTAGATCGAGAAACTCATACACTGTATTTCAAGCCTGAAGAAGGACAGACTCTTGACGATGCAACAGTGGAAGTCGTGGTGCTGAGGCATTTGTTTGAGTTTCGAGGGTCGGAGGACAACCCCGTTTGTTATATCACTCTGGATGGGCTGACACTGACCCATACGTCTTACACGTTTATGGAAACGGATGTCATACCAAGTGGTGGCGATTGGAAGGTGTATCGGGGAGGCGCTGTTGTTTTTGAAGGCGCTGAATTGTGCACCGTTCAAAATTGCTCGTTTGAGCGCATAGGTGGGAATGGGGTTTTTATTCAAGATTATAGTCGGGACGTCACTGTGAGCGGGTGTCGGTTTGTAAAGACGGGTGCGAGTGCTGTTTTACTTGAGGGAAATAATTCTGCCGTGAGGTCGCGATGGGCACATTGGTGGGGGTGGCCTGAAGGTATGCGGGGTGAAACACCGATGGTAAATGGCAGGCCATTTGAGAATGAGAGTATGGCAAAGTTGCCGTCTGAAATGCTGGATGAAGGACATGAGTTGGTCGATTTAGAAGCAGGGCCTCAGAACAATAATTATCCGGCCCGGTGTGTGATTCACGACAATTTGATGACGCAGTTGGGCAGTGTAGAGAAACAGATTGCAGGTGTGTTCATTTCTAAGGCCAAAGAGATTACAGTCAGTCATAATAGTATTTACGATGTGCCGCGTGCTGCGATCAATGTGAACGATGGATGTTGGGGTGGACATGTGATTGAATGGAACGATATTTTTGATACGTCAATGGCCACGCGAGAACACGGAGCTTATAATTCGTGGGGACGGGATCGGTACTGGATGAAGCTAAAGGGCGAGGCAACACCTGAAGAATTCGCCCGCATGCGCACGATGGCGAAGCTGGATTGTGTCGATCCAATTGTTTTGCGCCACAATCGGATTCAATGTGCGCATGGATACGATATTGATTTAGACGATGGGTCTGGGCATTATCACATTTATGGCAATTTGTGCTTGCAAGGTGGTATCAAGTTGCGTGAAGGCTTTTTTCGAACTGTAGAGAACAATATTTCTACCTTATTCAGCCCACACGTTTGGTATCCCAATAGCGGCGATGTGGTTCGGCGAAATATTCTTGTTCGTCGAGAAGCTTATTCACCGCGCGGAATGGGAATGGCGGGTTGCCGGGGAGAAGATAATTTGGTGGATGAAAATCTGTTTGCGGTTTATGAGCCTCCGGAAGATCACAGGGCGTTGGGTCTGGACGTGCATTCGAAAACATGTGATCCAGGTTTTTACAATCCATCATCTGGAGATTATCGGGCGAAATTTGGATCTGAGGTCGGATTTGAAAATTTCCCTATGGATCAATTTGGTGTGCAAGATTCGAGGTTCAAATCTGACGTGCGCATCTGGTCTGGTCTGGGGCAAGCGTTTGATAAAAACGCTGAGTTTTGGGGCACCTATGTCAATGCTGATCTGTATGACTGGATGGGGGCGACCTTGCGTAGTCTGGTAAATTATGGTAGGGAATCTGCGGTGATTGGGGCTGTGGAATTAGAGCACAATGATGGTGTTTTGGTAATTGATGTTCCAGCAGAGTCAGAAGCTGCTCAGGTAGGGTTATTGGGCGATACTGTGATTTTGTCTGTGGACAATGAGAAGGTGAGAAATATTGAGGATTTGCAGCACATGCTATCTATAGGTGGTGTTACAATTCAGTTTTTGGGCGACGAAGGTATGCGAGAGATATCTTTTATGCCGAACAATATTCCCGAGTTAAAAAAAGACTGAAGGACAAACATTGTGGACGAACAATAAGGAGATCAACCTATGCAACCAGTCCATCCAATGAGCGACGGGGAATTGGACGCACACGTAGCTGATCTGCAAGAAAACGGTTATGTCATCCTGCGGGAACAAATCGCACCCGAGTATCTTGACCCTCTTCGGGATATCGCCCAGCGTGCTGCGGATGATTACATCGCCGAGTGGCGAGGAGGGATGAAGTTGCCTGAAGTGCGCATTCTTGATGGAAATGGAAAACGCAACTTCACAATCAATCCGAACGCCCGCGCCTGTTTCATGTGGGGTAAAGCGGCCATGGATTTGCTCGACCACGACACCGTTCACGGGATCTGCGAACGCGCTCTGGGCACCTACCATTTTTTAGATCTCGTTGCCAACACCGTACGCTATCATCCGGAAGCGCGGCAGGGGCGCTTCCATCGCGACTTCAGGCCCGGTCTCACGAACAAAGGCAAGCACAACGGCCTATGGTTCTTCTTTATGCTCGACGGCTATTCAGCGGAAAACGGCGGCACCCGGTTGGTTCCGCGCACACATTGTTTCAAAGCCGACGAACCCGAAATGATGGATCCCGAGCCGGATTCAGACAGCAACAAGATCCAGGCAACCGGCGATCCGGGTGATCTACTGATTGTAAACGCGGGGGGACTGCATTGCGCGGGCGTAAATCAGACTCACAAGCCCCGGCGCACCCTGAACATCCGCATCGTACCAAACAGCGACCGGCTGTTCTACAATGCCTGGGAACTCGCCGGGCCTGAGCTGCAAGCGAAAGCCAGTGAAAGAGTCAAGCGCTTCCTGCAGCCGCCAGCCGACCGCGTTGCCAAACTGCGAACCGACTGGCGCGTGACGCCTCGTCGGGAAAAATCATAAACGGAGGAATATCATGCAGTATAGAACGCTTGGGAAAACTGGGTGGAATGTAAGCGCTGTCTCCATGGGATGCTGGGGCATCGGCGGACAGTGGGGTCCGGTTGAAGAAAAGCAGGCCCTCGACACCATCAACGCTGCCCTCGACGCGGGCGTTAATTTGTTTGATACCGCTGATGGCTACGGTTGTGGTCAGAGTGAAATCTATACAGGCAAAGCGCTGAAAAGCAAGCGATCTGAGGTCTATATCGCGACAAAGGTTGGCAACTGGGGACGCCGTCAAGGAGACCCCCTCGGGTACAAGACGATATACAGCATAATCAATTGTTGTCACGCAAGCCTTTACCGGCTCAATACAGACTATATCGACCTGTATCAGTGTCACATCGGAACCCCAGAACATCCCGAGATCTTTGTCGAAGCCTTTGAGTTGCTCAAGAAAGAGGGAAAGATCCGTCACTACGCGATATCTACCAACGACCTGGATTCGCTCAAAGCGCTCAACTCAGGAGACGCATGTGCATCGTGTCAGATCAACTACTCGCTCCTTAACCGGCGACCTGAGAATGACATCCTCCCCTACTGCCTGGACAACAATATCGGGGTGTTATTGCGAGGGCCAATCGCTCAGGGTCTTTTGGCGGATAAATTCACGGCAGATACAAGGTTTGAAGACATGGTTCGAGATCACTGGAATCCAGGGGGAAGTCAACGCGATGATTTCCTCGCCAAACTCGACAAGGTTGCGGCACTGCGCGAGTTAGTACCCGAAGGCCTGAACATGGTTGATCTCGCGCTCAAGTTCACCCTCGCCAATCCTGCCGTCACCTGTCCCATTCCCGGAATGAAGACACCCGAGCAGGCAAAACAGAACGCTGCCGCTGCCGACGGCGAACTCGATCAAGCTACTCTGAAAAAAATAGACGCGATCTGCCCGCCCGGAAAATCAGCATAAGATACTCACCAAAACGGGTCAAGTCCATACTCAGTATAAGGTTATTTGTCAACGTTTAACCGTTACCTATGCAGGTTGATTGAAAAACCTGCTAAAGCTAACTGTCTTTCCTGCGATGGTTTCAGACCAGGAGATAGAAATGAAATCGCCTAAAATAAAGAAGATTGAAATAAAAAGGATTCAGTGGCAAATCAAAGATTGTGGACCTGGCACATATTCTTCGTGGATGACCTATAACCCGGGCGTGAATCTTTCAATGGGTAAACACATGACCAGTATTTATACTGATTGTGGAGTCGTCGGAACCTATCCGATTAGCCATGATATTTCTCGCATTGCTCACGACTTATTGGGACGAAATCCGCTTGCAAGGGAAGAAATATGGCAAGATTTCAATACGTTTCATCTGGGTGGGTTGCACGCATCTGTTGACATCATATTATGGGATATCCTTGGAAAAATGACGGACCTCTCCGTATCTGAGTTATTGGGAGGATATAGAAAAAAATTGCCCGCTTATGCCAGTACGATGAACGGAGGAGAAGAAGGATTAAAAGGGGGCTTATCCACGCCAGAATCGTACGCTGATTTTGCTGAACAATGCTTAGAAATCGGTTATAAAGGATTTAAGATCCATCCATTCCCCAGACCTGATATTCAAGACCATATAAACTTGATACACGCTGTGGCCGATAGAGTCGGAGGAAAGATGGATTTAATGCTGGATGCATTTAACTATTATTCAACATTTGCGGATGCTTTAAAGGTTGGAAGGGCCTGCGATGAAGCCGGTTTTTATTGGATAGAGGATCCTTATTTTGTTGGGGACGGCACGACTGAGAACGGACACCAGAGACTAAAAGAGTTTCTCGATACACCACTTCTTCAAGGGGAAAAAGTTACGGGTATCTCTGGAAAGATGAATATGCTGTTGTCCGGATCGACAGATTTTATCAGGGGCAATGTAAATGGAGATGGAATCACGGGAACGAAGAAACTGGCGTCAGCGGCTGAAACGGTAGGCGCAGATATTGAAATTCACGGCGTTGGCCCAGCGCAAAGACATGTGATGTCTGCCATAGGCAATTCGAATTATTATGAAATGGTTTGGGTCCATCCCGATACAGAATGTTTGCAACTGACTTCTGACATTTTTCTCGAAGGATATGAGGATGGTCTTGAAGCAGTGGATGCAGATGGTAATGTAGATGTACCAGATGGACCCGGGATGGGCGTAGAGTGGAATTGGGATGCAATAAATAAAATGACTGTAGGAACAAAGATTATCGACTAAAAAGCTCAAACAGCGCATCAGGACGGTCATTATGCAGTCACAAAACAAACCCAACGTTATCCTTTTTATGGTTGACCAGTTGTCGGCCAGGTGGCTCGAAGTGGCTCGGGACAAAGGAATCTGTGCCTTGCCGAACCTGGACTGGCTGCGTGAAAACGGCACGTCCTTTACCCGGACATTCTCCAGCAATCCGGTATGCTCACCTACCCGTGCAACGATTGCCACCGGGCTTTGTTCGAGAGCGCATGGTTTGATCATGAACGGGTACGCGCTCAATCCCGCCATTCCGACCTTTATGCAAGCGCTGCAAAAGGAAGGGTGGCGGACTGGCGCTTTCGGAAAGCTGCACCTCAGGCCGCATCACGAAAGCCTCGTACACAACTACCACCCCTATGGTTTCGATGTCGTACACGGCACTGAGGATGACCGCGCTGGCGAGTGGCTCGACTGGGTCAAAGAGGCGCATCCTGAACATTATGAAGCGGCCCTTTCAACGGCCTGGCCCGCTGTTCCGGGTTACGCCGAATACGGTCCCGACGGCGTCGATCTGAGACCGGCCATACGCGCCGCTAAAGAGCGTTATCCACACCCCACCGAGACGTGGCCCAGGAACTCTCCCAAGGCCTATACGCTGCCGTTTCCCGAGGAGGTATCGCAGTCATCGTGGATAACCGCAAGGGCGCTGAATTTCATCCGCGACACCCATTCGGAGCAGTCTTTCTTTGCCCATATCAGCTACGTGGCACCCCACGGCCCGTTTTGTCCCCCAGGCGAATTCATGGACCGCGTCAACCCGGAGAAAATCCCTGCTCCAGTCCCCGCGGATTGGCTTAACGATACTGACGCACCCGAATATTTTCGGAAAATGGCGCGGGTGTTGCACGGAGAGAGCGACGACCGACCATCTTGGATGAAAGATATAGCTGTTACATCCGGTTCGGATGGACAGCCCCCCCTGATACCGGATCTCAGCCATGAGCGTCATTGCTACTTCGCCGACATTACCCACCTGGACGAACAACTGGGTCGGGTCAGGAAGGCTTTGCAAGACGCTGGGCGTCTTGACAACACGTACATCATTTTTGTGTCTGATCACGGTGAATTTCTCGGTGATCACGGCTTCTGGCAAAAACAGGAGCGCCACTACGATGGCGGTATTCGGGTGCCACTAATCATTGTGGGTCCCGGCCTGAAGAAGAACGCCATATGCCAGGAAATCGTGCAACTGGAAGACATCTGTCCCACTATTCTCAACATGACCGGCGTGCCCCTGCCTCACCTGCGTTTTCGCCATTTTGGTGGCCGCCTGGACGACAGTGCGCCAGCAGTTTCAGGAAGGTCATTGGTCGAGCTTTGCCGTGGAGAGGTGCCGGACGATTGGCGGGATGAGGCGTATGTTGAATCTTTTCCATGCTTCGGTCCAGGGACTCTGGGAGCCTGGGCGCGCACCGTACGCACATCCAGATACCGATACACGTTTTATCCCGATAGACACGGCGAGCAGCTATTCGACCTCGAGGCGGATCCGGACGAGCAGAAGAATCTTGTCAACGATCCGGAGCATGCCGCTTTACGCCGGGAGATGAAAGATCGCCTGATGGAACAGATTATCCGCCAGGATTATCCTGTTTCTCCACGTGATCTGTTCTGGTTTGGCATTCACTAAAAAAATTTTACGAAAAAGAGACTTATCGTTGCTGCGATAAACATATTGACGTTGGGGCTACAACGTCAGGCGGATTGACCGCCAAGAAGCCCACAGGCTTTAGCCGTGGGAGTAGTCACTCAAAGAAGGTTTTTATGAACACAACGCCAACAGTCTGCATTGCCGGTGTTAACGACGAACCCAGTCCATCGTGGGATCTGGATGAAGGTTTGGATGTGCTCGATGAACTTGGCATCAAATTTATTGAACTGCGTGCGGCCTATGGTGAAATGGTCGATCAGATAAATGACGACACGTTCATCCGTGTCGCAGACCGTGTCAAAGAACGGGGTTTTACCGTCACCACTTATCTCGGTCAGGTGGGCCGCACAGTACCCGACGAAGCCAATCGCGCACAGGACATATCGCACATCACCCGCGCCGTTCAACGTGCCGACTACGTTGGCACAACCCAACTGCGCACGATGGGATATAAAAAAGGCGACGCAGGAACCGACTGGATTGCAATCGCCACCGTAGAGCCACACTTGCTTCATTCTCAGAAATTCCACGTCTCCGGCCGGGAGAACTACATGAAAGCTACCAACCGAATCATACACCTTCTCGAAGAAGCCGGTTTTGCTGTGCAGAGTCGAAGAACAAAGGCTTCTCCCCGTTCACCAGCTTGACAAAATCTCCCGGCTGAAGCACAAGCCCGGGCGATAGGTGCAGCGCATCGCCCATCGGATCCGGATCCGCCTCTGTGTAGGGATAGGCGATGGTTGCGCCATCTTCGTGCTCGGCCAAGAAGGAGACCGTCTCTCCGTCGCTCTGATCGGAAAGCTGCCAGCCCGACAATTGGTCGGCAAATGTCTCGAGCGAATGTCTCTCCTCGGGAATCTGAACTTCGACGTAGAGCAGAGCGACGAGCGGGTTATCTTCCTGCTGCACGTCCTCTCCCCCGTGGAGCCTGATTCGCAGGCGCAGTTCACCATCTTCGCCATAGACCAGCGTCGCGCGGCTACGAATCGCTTGACCGTCGCAGTCTAGCACCAAGACGACAACACCCAGGTAGATGTCTCCATAGGAAACAGCCACGGATTGCCCTGGCAAAAGGCTCACGGGTTTTCCGCCCCAATCTACATTGCCGATGCGAACGGACTCGATCTGGTCCCTTAGTCCGAACAGGACGCGAGGTTCACAAATGAACGTAGGATCGTCCAGAAATTTGCTTCGTTGCTCCTCCTGCAGATCGTAGTACAGTCTGCCGATCACCTGACTGCCGTTCTGACGCGACAGGAATGTGGCGCACGGCTGATGCATAAAGGATTCGTCCGGAAGGAACGGGACACTGGGTCGCGGGGCCTTGCTGTTCCGGACCAGCAGGATATACGACGGAGGCGAGTGGCCGCCCACAGATTGTAAACTCTGAGATGCCAGCCCGTAAGCCTGCGTAATGACGTGGGTTCGTCGGCTACCCAGCGAGATTCCCCGATCGAGTATCTCGGCTCCGTCCGCCATCTCGTTCGCCAGGGACCGAACAGGTTCCGGCGGTACGTAGTCGAACAGGCTCGGCATCAGGACCGCAAGCTCGGCCGGAGCAGGGGTGCCGAATTTAACGTGGGCATACGAAGCAGCCCCGATTGAACCGTTCAGCACATCTCCCTGGTAAGCCCTTGCGGCAGCACCCGCCAGAAATCCACCGGGCATCAGGTTGAGCGCCATCTGATAGGTTATCAAATCCATAGTGCGCCGCAGTCTGTCTTTGAACTCGTCATCTGACGTGTAAGCCCACGCCGCTTCCATACCTGAGAGCGTGACGGGTGTGTACGTCGGGCTGTTGAATTCGTGGAAGCCGTCCTCCGAAGTGCCTTCGACCCAGGTGTTGAAGTCGGCCACCGCTTCGGCGTGGATCGATGGATCGTCCAGCACACGGGCAAGACTGACCAGGCCGCCGAGGTTGAGAAAGTAGATGTTGGTGTACTGCCATCGGACTTTGTGGTCACGGATGCCGAGCAACGCGTTTGGAAAGGCGCGCTCGAGCGCAGCCTTTGTGTCATCCTCCAGCTTGTCCTGGAAGTTGACGTACGTGAAGACCAGGCCGATCGTGAGGAAGGAAACGGCGTTCTTGTCTTTAACCCGGTCCCAATGGGTCATCCAGAAGAAATTGCCGAAGGTCTCGGACTTCGGTCGTAGGTCCTGGTGGTCCAGGATTCGGCGAATGATACGGTTGGCCTCACCGGCATCGTCCGTCCCGTAGGTGCGGTCGTCGGACAGAAGCAGGAGGATGGCGTAGTCCAGGGATTGCTGGGCGATGGTATGGCCGTTGAAACGGGGAAAGAACGGATTCCAGCGGACGATGAGCGCAGCATCCGTGTCGTACGCCATGTCAAATGCCTTCCGCATACGATCTCGAAGGATCGCATCACGCTGGTGCTGTTTGCGGAGTTCTGTATCCGCTTTCATAGTTGACCTCCTCAATGGCTGAAGACGGCTCATTGAAGATACGCTCGATGGCGTTGACTACCAACTGACTTTTGACGAGCCTGCTGCCATGTTTTTGATCCATCGTGCAACCGACATATTTTTTGAACAAAAGCTCGCATAATTAGGTATAATATCCCTGATAACCGAAAGGATTGAGACATGACGAATGAGCAGGCGCTGACAAAGCGGCGAGAGTTGGTCGAGTCGGGCTACACCATCGTACCTGGTGTGATGGATACGGATCTGCTGCACAGGCTCAGGACATGGTCCGACCGCATCTTCGAACGCGTGACAGTTCCCCACAAGATCCGGTACCAGGGCAGCGATATCTTCGTCAACACGGAACGCCGATGGCGTGAGGGAACGCCGACAGCCGAGAATCGGTTTCCCGATCCGATCGCCGCGGAGATCATCGATCAGCCTGCACAACTCGAAGCCTGCCGACAAATTGGGCTCGAGAATCTCGTGGCAGACGACACCGTGATCATCCTGTCCAAGCCCGGATATGGCCCGCCCCTCTACTGGCATCAGGACTTCATGAAGTGGCAGAGCCCCGAAGCCGCGACGCCCTGGCCGATACGCATCTTCTTATCTTACTACCTGACGGACACCACGCGCGAGAATGGATGCCTGCGCATGATCCCCGGCAGCCATCGGAAACGCCACAAACTGCACGACATCCTGCCCAAAGCTCACGGATCGGAGATTCAGGCGATCGACGACCTATCGCATCCCGCGTTCGCAGACTACCCCGATGCGATAGACATCCCCTTAAACGCAGGAGATCTGGTCATCGCAGACGCGCGCATCCTCCACGGCGCGTGGCCCAACCAAACGGCTAAACGCCGAACTCTACTCCTTGCCTGGCACGACGTCTTTTCCTTTCCCAATCCCCCAAGTTGGTGGGACGGTGACGTACCCGAAGCAGTTCGGGATGCGGAGCCCTCGAGCGAATACGAGAAATCTCACGAATTCAGGACACCCTCGCACTACCTCACCTGACGCTTCTCTGTCAGCAATACATAGATAAGTAAGCGATTACTTGATCCCGTAATTCTATTTGGTTATTATATTGTGGCAGTTTACATTACAGACTGTCATTTTGTATTTAAACGGATGTTCTTGGTCATTTGAAAATTATCTTACACATGCTATATGTTCGCCTGTTTCTTTTGATCTGGCCCGTGTTTGTTTTTGGGTGTTCGCCCAGGTCTGCAAATCTCACCCTTCCTTTTGAACCTCCCAAAGCTTTTTCCAGTCATGCCTCACAGGCGCTTTCTGAACGGTGGTGGACTGCTTTTGGAGATGCGCGTATGGACAGCCTGGTCAATCGCGCATTGCAGTCCAATTTCAGTTTGGAGACGGCGTGGCATCGGTTGCGAAGTGCACAGGCTGTTGTGGATCGCGAAGGGGCTGGCCGGTTTCCAACACTGGAAGTATCCGGGCGCGGTGAGGTTCAACGTCCCGATTCTGAAAATAATGCACAGATCCGTTTGGGCATCACGTCTGAATACGAAATAGATCTGTGGGGGCAGATTCGTTCGGGTGTGGATGCCGCGCGTTATCGAATGCGGGCGACTGAGGCGGATTATCAGACTGCGGCATTGTCGCTTTCTGCAGAGGTCGTGCGTACTTATTTTCAATTGATGGAAGCACAAAATCAGCACGAACTTTTTGAGCATCAGATTGAGACCAATCAGCAAGTGCTGAGTCTGATTCGAGCGCGTTTTGGCAGTGGGCAGATTCGCAGTGTGGATATCTTGCGACAAAGGCAATTGATCGAATCCACACGCGAACAAAAAATCGCTACAGAATCCAGAATCGAGGTGTTAGAACACCAACTCGCTGTTCTGTCGGGCTATGCCCCTCAGGATGGAATTGCCTATACGCATCGCGCTTTGCCAGATCTGCCACCTCTGCCGTATACGGGTTTGCCTGTTGAGTTGATTCAGCGACGTCCAGATGTCAAAAGGGCTTATAACCTGCTGCTGGCGGCGGATCGCGATGTGGCGGTTGCTATCAGCAATCGGTATCCGCGTTTGAGCCTGACAGCATTGGCATCGGGTGATGACCGCGGTGGTCTGTTTAAAGATTGGGTGGGCAATCTGATAGGCAATCTTTTGCTGCCTGTTATCGATGGTGGTGAACGGGGGGCAGAAATCAAGCGCAATCAAGCCAACAAAAGCGCGCAACTTTCGGCTTATGGGCAGACGGTTTTGACGGCATTTGCCGAAGTGGAAAATGCATTGGTTCAAGAACAAAAACAGGTTGAACGCATCGCGAGTCTCGAAGCGCAGGTCGCTCTGGCGAGGCAGACGTATGATCAGTTAAGGCTGGAGTATTTAAATGGCATCAGCGATTATCTCGACGTGCTTACTGCGCTGACAAACGAACAGAGGCTCCGACGAGCGTTGATCTCTGCGAAACTCGATTTGCTGGAATTCCGCATTGCGCTTTATCGGGCGCTCGCAGGTGGTTTTGAAATTGCTCGTAATAAATCATTATAAACGGACAGGCATAACGTGGATAGCAAAAAAGCGCTGATTATTTGTTTTTGTATTTTGATTGTGGGTGCAGGTGTTACTGCGCTGATTTTTATGACGGAGCCTACAGCGACTCGCGTTGCGGCGACGAAGAAAACCGCGATGCTCGTCGATGTGGTTGAGGTGCAACGCGGTACGTATCGCCCTGTGATTGTGGCGACGGGGACGGTTGAAGCAGAACAGGATATCATCTTGAGTCCACAAGTCGGTGGACGGGTACTTTCGCTGTCATCAACTTTTACGCCGGGTGGGTTTGTCAAAAAGGGTCAGGTACTGTTACAGATTGATCCGGCAGATTATCAGAATGCACTTTTGCAAAAAAAGAGCGATCTGCGTCGTGCCACTGCTGATTTGAATATTGAGATGGGACGTCAGAATGTGGCGCAGAAAGATTATCAGATTTTAGATGAAACGCTGTCGGATGAGCTTGAAGCGCTTGTGCTGCGCCAACCTCAGCTCAATGCAGCTCGGGCACGGGTAGAAGCGGCGCAGGCGGCCGTGAATCAGGCTGAACTGGAATTGCAGAGAACAACCATTAAAGCGCCTTTTGACGCGCACATTTTAAGTCGCAATGCCAATCTGGGTTCTCTGGTTTCTCCACGCGATAATCTCGGGCGTCTGGTTGGTCTGGATACATACTGGGTGGTGACGACCATTCCGCTTTCCAAAATTCCGTGGCTTTCTTTTCCCAACAGCGAGGCAGAAAAGGGATCGTTGGTGCAGATTCGCAATCGTGTGACCGAAAAGAAAGGTGCTTATCGCACAGGCTCTCTTCACAGACTCATTGGTGCTTTGGCAGAAAAGACGCGTATGGCGCAGGTACTGATTTCCGTTTCTGACCCGCTTGCTCATCGAGATGGATCTGATCATCTATCTCCGTTGATGATTGGCGCATTTGTCGAGACGCATATTGAGGCCAACGAAATTCCCAATGTGGTGCGTCTGGCACGCGATTATATCCGGGCTGGCAATACGGTCTGGGTGATGAAAGACGGTCTGTTGCGGATTCGATCTGTTGAGATCGTTTTTCAAGATGCCGACTATGCTTATATATCGGATGGGTTGCAAGATAAGGATCGGGTGGTTACGACCAATTTGTCTCGAGTCGCTGATGGTGCAGAATTGCGTGTGAAAAGCATTGGGGAGGAAGATCCTAAAACCCTGGGAGATACCCGGTGATGAATGAGACACAGGATACATTTGAAGAAGCACGAGGTCCGATTGCCTGGATGGCGCGCAATGCTATTGCGGCCAATCTGTTTATGATCATCCTCATTGTGGGCGGGATCTGGACAGCTTTTCATATCCAGAAGGAGGTCTATCCACAGTATGAACTGGATATCGTCTCGGTCAGTGTGGGCTATCCGGGTGCGGCACCTGCGGAGGTGGAGCAGGGGATTCTACAGCCGATAGAAGAAGCTGTGCGCGGTGTGCAGGGGATCAAGGAAATGACGTCGCAGGCTCGCGAGGGGCGTGGGAGTGTGACCATCGAACTGGTGGCAGGTACCAACCGAGGGAAAGCCTTTCAGGATATTGATCAGGCAGTCAATCGGATTCGGACATTTCCCGATGATATAGAACAACCCGAAGTCAGCCTGAGGGCACAACAGCGCAATGTAATGGATATTGGGCTGTATGGCGATGTGGATATCGGTACGCTGAGAAGTCTGGCCGAACAGCTAAGGGATCGATTGCTGAGCGATCCGACCATTACACAGGTCGAGCTTGGCAATGTGCCAGAATACAGGACGCATATTGAAATTCCTCAGCACAGGTTGCGTGAATACGGTCTTACACTGCGCGATGTGGCACGCGTGATTGTTTCGTCGAGTGAAGACATTCCCGCGGGTTCTGTGGAGACGGGTACGGGTGAAATTTTGTTGCGCATGAAAGAGCGCAAGCAGTGGGCCGATGAATATGGTCGTATTGTGATTATCCCTTCAGAAGGAGGTGGTGGGGTTACACTGGCGGACCTGGCAAAGATCACGGATGGCTTTGAAGAAGGCGGATTTCACGAACGGTTTAATCGGCAGCTTACAGTTGGTGTGGATATCTATCGGATTGGGAATCAATCGCCACTTGAGATTGCCGAGGCTGTTAAAAATATCATGGCAGATTTTGAGACCACCCTGCCGCCTGGTGTGAAGTATCGGATCGACAGCAACAGTGCAGAGGATTACAAAGATCGGTTGTTTTTGCTGATAGAAAACGGGGGGCTGGCTATTGTGATTGTTTTGCTTATTCTGGCGATGTTCCTCGAGTTTCGGCTTGCATTTTGGGTGATGATGGGGATGGCCATTTCTTTCATTGGCGGTCTGGTGTTTTTGCCTGCTATTGATGTGAGCATCAATATGGTTTCTATGTTTGCATTTTTGGTGGTGCTCGGCATTGTAGTCGATGATGCGATTGTTGTGGGTGAAAATATACATGAATATCGGGAACGAGGTATGAGCCCGATGCAGGCGGCCATTGCGGGTACACATGATATTGCCAGGCCGGTTACGTTCAGCATTTTGACTACGATTGTGGCCTTTCTGCCGCTTTTGTTTATGCCCGGCACCACGGGAAAATTCTGGTGGCCATTGCCTGCGGTTGTGATCACTGTGCTGGCCGTGTCTCTTTTGGAGGCGCTATTTATTTTGCCCGCGCACCTCGGGCACCTTTCAAAACGCGCTGTTTCGCCGGTAAATGGCACGCATCGCTGGCAACAATCTATTGCCAACCATTTCAATCGGTTTATCGACCAACACTATCGCAGATTTCTGGATGTATGCATTCGGCATCGGTACGTTACGATTGCATCTGCTATGGCTTTGCTGATGGTGGTGGGCGGTTATGGATACAGCGGTCATATGGGTATGATTATGATGCCCGAAGTTTCTGCCGATGAGATTGAGGCGGGTATCCGATTGCCTGTGGGGACCACGCGGGACCAGGCTGCGCGGGTTGCACATGATGTGACCGAATCGACCCATCGCATGTTTGAAGCGCACAACCTTTATCGCGTGGCCGAAGGGATTAAAACCAATGTGCGCGGGGGGAGTTTTATCGATGTAGAAATTGTGATGAAACCGCCCGATGAACACGATATGACGACAGGAGAGATCATCTCTCTATGGCGCGATAACATCGGGGATATTGATGGTGTCAGTCAGTTTACGTTTGAGGCCGAGAGTGGACCGGGCGGTTGGCAACAGGATATCAGCGTCGATTTGAGCCATTCGGATATTGACGTGTTGGCCAAAGCCAGCCGGGCATTTTTAGAGCGCGCCGAAGGGTTTGAAGAGACGCACGATGTGAGTGACAATTACAATAAAGGTAAAGCGCAGTTTGATTTTGTGTTGCGTCCGGAAGGCCGAAATTTGGGATTGACGCCAGTTGAGGTAGGGCGTCAGTTGCGCGATGCGTTTTACGGCGCACTGGCGATGCGTCAGTTGCGCGGTACAAATGAAATTGAAATGCGCGTGAAATTACCGATGGCAGAGCGAAAGGATATTCGCCACCTCGAAGAATTTGTTGTGCGTACACCCGATGGCACAGAAGTGCCGTTGATGGATGTGGTAGCCATTGAGCGTGGCGAAGCGTTTACAAGTATTAATCGGCGAGATGGTCGGCGCGTGGTGACGGTGAGTATGGATGTGGAACCCAAGCGAGCGATGACGCGCGTTATGGAAGCGATTAAAACCGATGTGTTGCCACAAATCCGCGCGGAGTATCCGGGATTAACCTGGACGTTTCAGGGGACGCAGGCTGAGATGCGCGAGTCAACGCAGGCGCTATGGGGCGGGTTTGCCATGGCGATGGCCATTGTGTATATGTTACTCGCCATTGCATTTGGCAGCTATGTCCAACCCCTGATTGTGATGGTGGCGATTCCATTTGGAATTGTGGGCGCTGTGATCGGTCATATTTTGCTCGGTTATGATTTGTCGCTTATCAGTCTGATGGGGGTGATCGCCCTGTCGGGTGTTGTGGTAAATGACTCACTGATTATGATCGATTATGCAAATAAAAGGCGTGCCCATAGTTCGGCTTTTGAGGCGATTCACACTGCTGGGCTTCGGCGCTTCAAGCCTATTATTTTGACGACGTTGACAACGTTCGGTGGTTTGACACCGATTATTTTGGAGACATCCCGCCAGGCTTATTATCTCATTCCTATGGCAATCTCTCTCGGATTTGGTATTGTTTTCGCGACGTCTATAATTCTTTTGTTAGTGCCCTGTCTGTATATGATTCTGGAGGATGTTGTCTCTCTGGTCACAAATGCCCGGTACAGTTTGAGCCGTTCGGCGGACGGGTTTTAAAAAACAGAAGACCTTTCCGATTAGAAAATTCATTTGTCTGATTGCTAAACGGAATTATCTTGTTAGGTTGCGACTGGTCCCAAATACAGATCCCCACTGGATAGGTTGTCCAGTGGGGATTCTCTACAACAGGGAGAGGCCACATGGCATACGTCATACTTATCGCAGAAGGAGATGCATCTGACACGCTTCAATCGACCTGGCGTGAAAAATCGGAACGCCTCCAAACCCACACACAGTCACCGGGCGCTCTGGTACTCTACGACACCAATCTCGCCCGTGAATTCGTGCGGGATGTGAAAAACCGCATCGACGGCGGCAAACTCGTCGTTTTTCGCTGCGACGAACCACACGAAACCGTAGAGCCAGGAGCGTCTGCATGATCGACTACCCCCCACTCGACACGAGCGCGCCGACTTTTCCGTCCGAGGCCGACCTCGTTCACCTGATGTGTCGGCACGTGCCCTACATCGAGCAGTACTGGGTCGATGAGGATGAGAAACACGGCTACTTTGGCTCCCTCGATGTGAACGAATTTCAGCCCCCGGGCGGACCGATCAACGAAATGATCATCCGATCCCTGGGCGATGAGCTTCGAGGCTACGCGGCCCTCCATCAAAGCGCGTTCTTCGATCCGTCGCTCGCCGGAATCGAGAAACCCGTCCTGCTCGATCGATTAAACCGATGCCTCCGCTGGATCTGTGCGCATCACCTGAGCGGATCGCGAAAAACGGAGCCGCTCGAATGGAATGGCCAGTGGGGCGACGACTGGGAATCGTCCCTCTGGATCGCGGACATCGCAATGGCAGCCAACCACGTTGCGGACGAACTGGAACCGGACGTGCTCGAAGCCGTCCACCGCGTGCTCGCCTTTGAAGCGGACCGATTTCTCGGTGTCGATCCCCCGGACGGACGCTGGCACGACACGAAGGAGGAGGAAAACGCTTGGGACAGCTATCTTCTCGCCTGGGCGCATTGCCTCCTTCCCGACCACCCCCACGCGGACGAATGGCTCTACCGGGGCAAGCTATTCGCCATCAACACCTTCACCACCGACCTCGATCGGGTCGATACGCGACTCTTCGACGGTCGTCCGCTGAAAGACTGGGTCTGCACGCAAACAGCCCACCCCGACCTCACCGTGGAGAACCACGGCTCCTTCCATCCGGGGTACCTCGCCTGTGGCGTCCTCCTGATGATGGGGCGCCTCGCCTTCACACTGACGGGCAAGACACCTCCCCCCCACTACCTGCACCGCGTCCACGACGCCTGGAAGGTGCTGAGGCGTTTCTTTCTCTACAACGGATTTACGGCCTATCCATCCGGCCAGGACTGGACCTACCACGAACCCGACATCAACTACCAGCACGCCGTCATGTTCGAGGAATTCGGCGACCGATTTGCAGGTCATATGCTGTGGCAGAACCTCGTGTATCTGGACGGATCGATGCGGGACGCAGAAGACGGCCGATTCAACGCCCGAATGCCACACGCGGCTGGTGGTCGCTACTTCCAGTTCGAAACGGGCGTCATGGGGCAGCTGGGCACTCTCGTGATTGCCGGCGTACCCGATGTCTCGCCGATACCCGTCGAGGAATTCAGACGCGATCAGGTCGGAACTGAGACCTATCCCTATGTCTGGCTACAGGTTCGCCGCAGCAAGCAGGGCCTGTTCTCATTCGCCTGGCGATCCCTATCACACAGCGTGATGGGGATGGTCGTACCAGCCGGCGGAGAGGACACGCTGGGATCGGATCAGGACGCCTTCATAGGACGTTTCGAAATCAACGGCGAGCGTCTGATTCCCACACCGCTCTATCACAGCGATCACACATCGGAGAAAGGCTTCACAACCACGGGCGCAATCGAGTACGCGGATGGCCGCATTCGACAATCAATCGCCGTCGTCGCGCTCGAAGACGGGGAAACTTCGCTCGTGATAGACTGGACCGTCGCGGATGTCGAGCTCTCGCTGAACGAGGGATTTGGCGTCTATATCATGAACGATTTCCTGAACGGCAACCGGGTCCCGATCTCCTTCGAAGGCGGTCGTCGCACCATACGAGGCGTCGGCGGACGTACACGAGTGATTGAAACCGGCTCGACCTGGATCAAGATCGCGGGATGTTTGGGGATCGAGACGTGTGGCGAGCAGCTTCTGTATGAAGATGCCTCGGAGAGAAATACGCCCGAGCGGTGGAAAAACTTGCTCCAGGATCGCGTATTCCTGCGTCCTGAAGTGAGCGGTGGAACCGCCCGAGACTACGCATGTGTCATACGCCAGGGACGTGCTGGAGCGCGCCGCATAGGCCATGGCATGGAGAGACTGCAAATAGACCAGAACGGGATCAGAGCCTATCGCTTTCGGTCCCGCACCGGCGACGTGATCGCCGTTGCGAACTTCACAACCGTGTCCGAGTCCATAGAACTGGCGGGCCGATCAATCAATGTCCCGGCGATGGACACCGTGCTAATCGAAAACTAAATGAGGAAATCCGATGGCCGACGAGAAGACAATCAAATTTATGACTTACAACCTGAAATATGCCAGTCCCACGTTTGAGCCGCCCTGGGAAGTGCGGCGCGATATGCAAGTGGCACTGATTCGCAAACACAATCCCGACATCATTGGTACCCAGGAAGGCTTGAAAGAGCAGATCGACTATCTGATGGATCATTTGCCTGAATACGTGGTCATCGGAGAAGGCCGAAAAGGAGGGGATGATGACGAGCATATGGCCATCTTCTTCAAGCGCGATAGATTCCGACTCAGGGAAATGGGCAGTTTTCAGCTATCGGAAACGCCGGAAGTCATCGGTAGCGGCCCTGCTAACAATCCTCGTATGGTCACATGGGCCCGCCTCGCGATCATCAACAGACCGGCAGATAGAGAAACGAGTCCCTACCCAATGGACTACAGGGGGCACTGGGAAAATACTCAGGAGTTGTATGTCTTCAACACGCATCTGGCCCCAGGCGAGGGAATGGCTCTGGCAAGACTGAACAGTGCAAGACTAATCGTCGAGCGGATCCGTGCGCTCGACCGGTTTGGTGAGTGGACCAGGCCGCGCCCTGTATTTCTGTTGGCAGATTTCAACGCAAGACCGGGGAGCGATGTCTATAGAACATTTGTCGGGGATAAAGGCTCGGGAGAGCCTGGCGTACTGAAAGACAGTATAGAAGGCGGCAACGGAATCGACTGGATTTTGTTCAGAGGGGACGTTGAGGTCCGCTCGTATGAGGTCGTGGACTACAATGTCAACGGTGTTTATCCATCCGACCATAAACCGGTTCAGGTCGAATTTCAGATCCTTGATCATTAACAACCGATTAGCATTTGCTACAGGAGGTCCCCCATGCCCAGGCTCTTTGGCCGCAACTTCACTCGCCGCCAACTGCTCAACCGCGTCGGCGACATCAGCCAACTCATGTACGCCCGCCGCGCCGAGCGAAGCGAAGGATTCGAGCGCGGCGCCGACCTCATCGACGTATTCAACGCTTCGGGCCTGGGGTTTTCCGTCTTGCCCGGCCGCGCCCTCGACATTGCCTCGGCCCACTACAAGGGCCAGTCGCTGTGCTTCCGCTCCGGCCCCGGAGACGTCGGGCCGGCCTTCTACGAGCCAGAGGGCTTCAAATGGGGACGCGGCTGGTTCGGCGGACTGGTAACCTCTTGCGGCCTCGACTTTGTCGGCCACCCAGAAGTTGATCCCGAAGAAGAAAACATCGAGATGCCACTGCACGGTCGCCTCTCGTACATACCCGCGAAGAACGTCGGCATTGAGACGGGCTGGGAGGGCGCAGATTACGTCGTGCGCATCCGCGGCCAAATGCGTCAATCCGAGGTCTTTGCCGAGAATTTAGAACTATCGCGTGAGATTTCGACCGTGCTCGGCGAGCGGAGCATCCACATCCGCGACCGCATCGAAAACCTCGCCGTTGACCGTTCGCCCCTCATGTTCGTGTATCACTGCAACCCCGGCTTCCCCCTCCTCGACGAAGGAACGCGCCTCGTCCTCCACAGCCGCGAGAGTACCGAGTGGACCGAGGACCGCCCCGTCGGCCCCGAAGACTACACCGTGGCCAAAGGGCCGCAACCGCGCGCCCACGACGATGTGTACGTGCATCGGCCCCACACCGACCGCCGGGGACGCGTCCACATCGGCCTGCTCAACGAAAAGCTCGGCCTGGGATTGTATTGGCAGTTCAAGCGCAGCGAGATCCCCATCGTCAACCAATGGCAGCACTTCCACAAAGGCACCTATGTCACCGGCATTGAACCGGGCAACTGCTCGGTACTCGGTCGCGCCTGGAACCGCAAGCACGGAACCTTGCAGTACATTGAACCGGGCGAGGTGCGCGAGTTCAACATGGAAATCGGCGTGTTAGATGGGGCGGATCAGATGCGCGAATTTGAGCAGAAGGTCGAGGGGGGTCTGGCCAGGTAAGGCCGCTCCAACCGCACCTTACACCGCTTGACCTGACCCCTGAAAGACCCTATATAATTCTTTTTTTAGACCGGAGGACGCTGATGAACCCCGAAACCATGCTTGAGAAGGTATGCCGATCGCTGGATATTCTGGTCGCATTGGGAGCGACCTATGAGGGGTTGTTCCCCTCGATTATCGATCGATCGACCCATCAGATGATGACGGAAATGCCACCGGGAATTGCGGGACAGCGGGACGGTGATCGGTCACATCTGGGCAGCAACCTGATCCACGATCAGGCGGCGCTAAAGACGATGTACGCGCTTGCCGAGGCGCTGGACCGCCCGGATTATGCACAGGCGGCAGACCGGTATTTGCAGCGGTTTGCGACCCACTGTACAGATACAATAACGGGTATTTTCCCCTGGGGAGAACACGCGTACTGGCACCTATTGGAAGATCGGGTGGCAGACAGCTATCAGTTGCGGGAAGGAGCAAGCCCCAGTAAGACGACACACGATCACCTGCGACAGGCACCGCTCTGGCTATGGGAAAAACTATATGTCTTCAATCCGCCATGCGTCGAGCGCTTTGCCGAGGGGATCAACGGACATTGGACCGAAGGAGAGCCGCTGGAATACATCCGGCATGCATATATCGATGAGAAACTCCCCTATGCCCGGGGCGAGCGGTCCTGCGATTTCCCGAGGCACGGGGGATTTTACATTTTCGATTGGGCATTTGCCTACTTGAAGACGGGTCGAACGGATTTTGTACAACAGATCGAAACCATGCTGGACTACTGGTGGGAGAAACGGGACGACCTGGGCCTGCTGCAAACGGAGAGCAGATCGCCCGAGGACGATGTGGATTTTTATCAAATCAATGCGCCTGGGCAGACGCTCTCCCTGGGGGTGAGCCTGCTTGAATCCGCCGAGTTGATTGCAGGTGCGTTACCAGATCTGGCCACTCGCATGAGAGAACGGGCCGCCGTTTATATCGACGGATTTTTAAAAGCCCCCCACGATCTGGAACGGGGTATTTATGTGAATTCCTTTCACCGGGGTTCCAACGAAGCGAAAGGAACGATGCCGATTTGGGGCAGCGTATATGGAAACTGGCCCGCTTGTTATGCCGCACTATTTGCCCTGTGTGGCCATCGCATTCGGCCCCATCAAGGGCTTTTTGAGTGGGCCGTCGCGGTTGGAAAGAGCTATTTGGAAACCGATTTCCCGGATGACATTGCCGTACCGGCGATGGATGCCGGATTGGGGTTGGAGCTATTGGCAGATTTATATGATCTGACGGGAGAAACCAGGTGGCTGGACGGGGGCATGGCCCTTGCCGATAAGCTTATGGCCATTTATATGGACGGCGATCTGCCGAGGGGTGCATCGGGAATTGATTGGTATGAGTCGCAGATGGGACCGAGTTTTTTACAGCATGGGTTGGCGCGAATTGCACTGATGGCCCGCGATGGTCTCCCCTGTATTTTGGAGGGGGATTATACGGCGAGGTGAAATGAGGAAATAGATCATGGACAAAAACCAATGGCTGGATCCACAACCCTGGGAGCGAGACATTGATGCACCTTGTCTGTCCCTGGGCGCAGCCGGTCAATTTGACGACACCCACATTTTTGCTCCCTGTGTCGCTTTGGAAAACGGGCGCTATTACATGTGGTACAGCGGCTCGCGCGGCGAAGTAGATCTGCGGGTTTTTGCTCTGGGGCTGGCCACCAGCGACGACGGCCTGCATTTTACACGACACCCCGCCTCCCCGGTTTGCACCCTGATGACCGACCACTCCATCCTCACCCCCACCCTGGTACGCTACCCGGACGGCTCCCTGCGGCGCGAGGCGGGCAAGCTGCGTATGTTTTTTTCCTCGACCGATTTTCCCTCTGGCGACACACGCCACACCCTGCACGCCATGACCAGCGACGACGGGCTTCGCTGGGAGACGCCCTCCACTCCCCTATTGGAAAACGCCTACGCCCCCACCCTGTTTTGGGAAGACGACCGCTACCGCCTGTGGTACACCGATGTGACCGCCGACCCCTGGACCATACGCGCCGCCACCAGCGACGACGGCTTTGAGTGGCAAGTCCATCCTCAGCCGGTGTTGGAATTGGACCAGGAATGGGAGTTCCAGCGTCTGGTCTATCCAGCCGTTCTCAAAGAAGACGGTTATTATCTGATGTGGTACGGCAGCTATAGCAGCTATCCGCCCGAGGTCATGAAAACCTCCATCGGATTTGCCATCAGCAAAGACGGCCTCAACTGGACTAAAAGCCCTCACAATCCGATCTTCGGCCCCGACCCTTCGCGGTCCTGGGAATCGCACTTTACCACCAGCCATTCGCTCTTGCGCCTGGCCGACGGCTCCCTGCGCCTGTGGTACGCTTCGCGCACCAAACCACCTTTTGTACACAAGTATTACGCCATCGGCACCGCGCGATGGTCCGCTTAATGCTTTCAATAAATACACCCGATCAGGAGGGCACCTTAGATGGCACAAGAGCAACTCGAATTGCGCGAGGCAAGCGGCAACGAAAAACCGGTGTTCGGCATCTCGGAGTGGATGTGCTACTACGCCAACTACGACAAGCCGTGCCCGGGGCCTAAAGCACTGGACGAGTGCGTCGATCTGCACCTGCAAGCGGGCTGCGACCATCTGGTGTGGAATCTGGGACGTTCGGTGGTGGACTACTGGTCCGAGTTGCCCCATATCACGCGGATGTGCGAAAATGGCGACCAGGTCGGAGGCATATCCTGGAGCTTTGTTCGCAAGGTGATGGACGAGGTGTGTCCGCTGCGGCACGCGCTGGCGCTGTGCCGCGATCGTGGGGCGCAACTGTGGGGCCGCCTGGGGATGAACCGCCACTATGGCCGGGCAGACTGGATAGGGGTCACGTCCAAATTCGCGCTGGACAATCCGGCCTTCAGGGAGGTGACCAGGCCGGGCAACGAGGATGCCAGCCGGCTGTGCTACGCGCTGGCGGAAGTGCGGCGCGAGCGAATCGATATTTTGCTCGAGTGCCAGAGAATCGGCGTCGATGGGCTGGTGCTCGACTTCTGCCGGCAGATGCCAATGCTGCTATACCACCCGGCGCTGGTCGAGCCGTTTATGGCGGAGACGGGAATGGATCCGCGCGAAATCGACTCGGACGACTTCGAGCAGTACCGGACGTGGTTTCAGTACCGGGCCGACGTACTGACCGGATTTATGACCGAACTGCGGCGAGCCGTGCGCATCCAGGAGGGCAAATTGGGTCGG